>JBCNOR010000389.1:0-5324 GCA_039593785.1 Niabella sp.
CTATTGACGAACTTAGGTATAAGGACAGCACGTCCTATGAGCTGCGCATACTGGCAATTCAGGCCAATGGAAATATGAAATACTTTCACCAGTCTTACGAATTTAAAGATAACATTCCCGTAATCGAAAATAACCGGCACAAAATAAACCCTTTAAAATTCAATGTGGTGGCTTTTAGTTCAGAGGAAACTGTGGCCGAGGACGGGCGTGTTCAAAATTTAAATGATAATGATCCCGACACCTATTGGCATTCCCGGTGGGCAATGTCCAAAGCGCCTCCTCCCCATTTTTTTAATATCGCCTTTGCACAAAAACAAAAAATAAAAGGCATCGCCATTCAGCAACGCCAGGGTTTGAGCCGTGCTATAAAAGAAATAGAGCTTTACGCCGGAACGGATAAAAACCACCTTCGGTTAGCCGGCAGTTTTCCTGTTGCCTATAAAAACGGTATCCAGTTAATTGCCTTACCGCAATCCCTCCATACCATGTATATGAAAATAGTTATTACAAAATCCTGGGATGGAGAGCCCTTTGCTTCCATCGGCGAGCTGCAATTTTACTAATAAAGAAAAACAAATTACCGGAACTTAAAATGGCCACCCCAACGGATGGCCATATAGAACTATTCACAGGTTTTTACTTCCATGTTGCCAATACTACTGTTGAGTAAGATTTCATACCATCACGGTCTATCTGCGCGATGCGAACAAATAATTTACCATTAGCGTTTAAGTCTGTAGCCTTGTCTTTTTTACAAGCAACAATGCCAACACTGCTTACCGTTATAACAAAGGCAGTTAGGATCCATCCTCTTCTTTTACCCGCGAACCCTAATAAGCCAATACTTAAGAAAGCTGTACCTAGCGCTATAGCACCGGTAAAACCGGTAGTGAAACTATACTGAACTGTGGTAGAACTATTACCTCCGGTTTTTG
Organism: Niabella sp.; assembly: GCA_039593785.1. Classification (GTDB taxonomy): domain Bacteria; phylum Bacteroidota; class Bacteroidia; order Chitinophagales; family Chitinophagaceae; genus Niabella. Next base: position 936 of record JBCNOR010000389.1, read on the forward strand.
AAATAACGGTTCCTGCCGGTTTAAAATTCTGCCCATCATTTGATACTTCAATTTCGTAATGATCATTATTTACTTCCTGCAGGCTTTGCCAGTTTACAAAAAGCCGGTTGTTTTGAATATAGGCCTCAATGTTTCCGAAAGTAACCGGTAATACAGATGTAACCATTAACCGGAGATCTTCTACTTCGCCGTTGGCAGCTGTTCCCACAGCGTTATTTACTTCGGCGGCAATACTGCCTATGCGCAATCTTACTATTTTATAACCGGTGGTAACGCCCGAAGGAATGGCCCCCTCCCCCGTTCCCGCACCTGTGCTTTTCCAAACCAGGTTAGCGGAACTACTTCCTGCTGCTACGGTTGCAGTTGCAGCCTCAGAAACTTCGAAAGTCCCATTATTATTCCAGTCGATCCAGCCACTGATATAAGCAGTGCTTCCAGTGTTGTTGGCATAGGGCACCGAGAGTGTATAAACGCTGGTTCCTGTGTAATCGGCTGCCGTTATATCTTCATCATTGTAGCCGGGATTGTTGGCATTATCAGCGTTTACAGTCGCTGAGCCACCGGTTGATACTTCATAGTCTGGGCGTGCGCTTCCCAGGTATAAAGGGTTTGCACACATCGCATAAGCATGCCTGGCTATTCCATAAGAAGCTGGTGCATCACCATAATCATAAGGAATTCCCATAAAAGTAGCATCCAGGTAAAAATAATAGTCATAGTCACCTGCACCCGAATCTCCGGTATAATTCACCCAGGCATCTCCCCCACCTGCTATCTGGAGTCCAAGCTTTACCCTGGCATCCGTAAGTTGGGCGCCATTGGCAACATTTCCGAATTTTAAGGTTAGCAACGGCACGGGCATCGATTGGCTTGCAGGTGGGGTTGTATACGTGGTGCCCGTACCACCATCTGTAAAAGATACAGTGGGATGAGCTGCATCCGTTGTTGCAAATGTGTAGCCGGCAGCAGAACTATTATAGGGCATTAGCTGTATCTGCGATGCCGGCAAATTAGCACCATTTACGCTACCGCTTAATACAGTAACATAAACAGCTCTTCCATCACCTAACACACCTTCAAATCTTTGCAATCCAGAGTTCCAGTTAAGATAACGAAACTGGGTACCCCCTATATTTTGTGTCCAGAAAGCGATTCCTTTTATTGGGATTAATATTTCCGAAATATCGCCCCCGGTATTATTGGTAATGTTCCCGGCAATTACTTCTACCTCGTTAAGGCCCGACGCCGAACTACCGGCATTATTGCCAAATACTACCGTTGCCGGGGCATTTTGGGGAACAATGGCGAATGAACTGCCGGTTTCGCGAGTTACCACTACATTGCCAGAGGCGCCGTTGGAGGCGTTAAAGCTGCAGGATCCGTATAAGGTTTGTGAGTGGGCGCTGGTGGTAGAAACCAATAAGGCCGTTATTAAAGAGAAAGTAACCAATTTCATAAACAAAGAGTTTACACAAAAGAAATCAATTACCCACGGTGAATAATGAACCTATGTTAAAAAATAGAACGACGTATCCGGCTAAGTGCCTGCGGTGTAATACCTATATAAGAAGCGATATACTTCAGCGGTATATGTTTGATGAGAATGGGATGCTCCCTTAACAGTTCCGAATACCTTTTCTCCGCAGAATCGGCCATAAATGAAACCAGCCGCTCAGTAGAGCGTATATAAAGCCCTTCGGCAATAGTTCTTCCTATATAGTTTCCCACTCCCGACTCCCGGTATACTGAAAGCATATCTGTATAACTAATACTCCATACAACAGCAGGAGTCAATGCCTGTATACATAAAAATGAAGGAGATCGCTTTAAAAAGGATAAGTAACCACAGGCAAAATCGCCCGGAAAAGAAAAGCTTAATGTATGCTCTTCGTCATTTTTATTATAAAAAGACCGGCATACCCCTTCTTGCACAAAAGATATATAGTTTTCGGTTTTGCCTGTTTCAAGGATCTTTTCCCCCCTGGCAAACTCCCTAACTATTAAACGCCTGGAAAGAACATCCCAGTCTTCATCTGATATATTTATGATCTTTTGATAATAGCCTTTTAAAAAGTCTGCCGTCATAACAGGGTATTGTATAAAACAATAAACCCCCGCTTAATGCGGAGGTTTATTGGGCTTTTGAAATTATATGTTAGGAGAAAAACCTAATTATCAGCAGGGTTTTGATCTCCTGCTTCCGGTTTTCTTTCCGGTTTAGGGATTAATGCTTTTCTCGACAATTTAAATTTACCTGATTTAGGATCTGTTCCAATCAGTTTTACTTTCATGGAATCTCCTTCTTTTACCAATCCTTCCAGGGTTTCTAAACGTTTCCAGCTTACTTCACTGATGTGAACCAAACCTTGTTTGCCTGGTAAAAATTCTACAAAGGCTCCAAAAGCAACTACCGATTTTACCGTAGCATCATAAACATCACCCACAACCGGAACGGCAACAATGCCTTTGATCCAGTCTTCAGCTTTAGACACAGATGACTTCTCCACACCAAAGATGCTGATCTCACCCATATTGTTTACTTCCTCGATATTGATCGTTGCTCCTGTTTCGCGCTGAATTTCCTGTATTACTTTACCACCTGGCCCGATCACCGCACCGATAAATTCCTTATCGATAAACATCTTAACCACACGTGGTGCATGAGGTTTCACTTCTTCTCTTGCTTCCGGTATCGCTTTGTACATGTGCTCCAGGATATGCAACCTGCCGGCTTTCGCCTGCTCTAAAGCCTGGGTCATTACTTCCATAGAAAGACCGTCCACTTTAATGTCCATCTGCACACCGCAAATACCTTCACGTGTACCGGTTACCTTAAAGTCCATATCGCCCAGGTGATCTTCATCACCTAAAATATCACTTAATATAGAAAACTTATCCCCTTTGGTAATCAACCCCATAGCTATGCCTGCCACATGTTTTGGAAAAGGTACACCCGCATCCATTAGTGCTAATGAGCCGGCACAAACTGTAGCCATTGAAGAAGATCCGTTTGATTCCAGGATATCGCTCACTACGCGAACCGTATACCCGAATTCAGAATCAGCAGGCATCATTTGCTTTAAAGAACGCATTGCCAGGTTACCATGCCCTACTTCCCTACGGCCGGGTCCACGCATCATTTTCACCTCACCGGTTGAGAATGGCGGGAAATTATAATGCAAAATGAATTTAGAATACTTGGAAGATGCCGCTGTTTCAATCAACAACTCATCTAAACCGGTACCTAAGGTAACCGTTGTAAGAGACTGAGTTTCACCTCTTGTAAATAGAGCAGATCCATGCGGAGAAGGCAATACATCCACCTCCATATCTAAAGGACGGATTTCATCCAGCTGCCTTCCGTCTAAACGGATACGGTCATTTAAAACCATATCTCTTACCACATCGTACTGAACATCATGAAAATATTTAATAGCCAGCTTTTTCTCTACATCCGTAAAAGGCAGCTCTTCAGTTGACTCTTCTACCAGTTTAGCCAATAGCTCTTCTTCTACTGCTTTAAACTGGTCTGCACGATCGTGCTTGGCAGACTTGCTCTTGGCAATTTCGTATACCTTAGGACTTGCAAATGCATAAACGCGTTCTTTCACTGCTTCGTTGATAGCAGGAAGCGTATATGTTCTTTTGGTGGTTATGCCTTTCAGGTCTCTTAATTCCTGCTGCGCTTTGATCTGCACCCTGATAGCATCATGAGCAACACCCAAAGCGGCTACCAGGTCAGCCTCAGAACACTCCTGAGATTCGCCTTCCACCATCATCAGGTTCTTTTCGGTAGCTGCTACGATAAAGTCCATATCAGCAGTTTCCAATTCGGTTCTGGTAGGGTTTATTTTAAACGCACCGTTGATACGCGCTACACGTACCTCGCTCAAAATTTCTTTGATAGGCACATCAGATACTGCCAGGGCAGCCGATGCAGCCAAACAAGCCAATGCATCCGGTAATATTTCAGGATCGCTGCTGATTAATGTAACCAGCACCTGTACTTCGCAGAAATAATCATCAGGGAATAAAGGTCTTAAAGCACGGTCGATCAAACGGGAGATCAATACCTCGTAATCGCTTAAACGGCCTTCACGCTTAAAGAAGGAACCCGGAATACGGCCTGCAGATGCAAATTTCTCCTGGTAATCAACAGTTAAAGGGAAAAAGCTTTGTCCTTCTTTAGGTTCTTTATTCGCAACTACGGTAGCCAGCAATACTGCTTTACCTACGCTTACCGTAACCGAGCCGTCCGCCTGGCGGGCAAGGCGACCCGTTTCTATATCCACCAGTGCATACGAGCACAGCGCCAGCAGTTCCAGGCCCAGGTAGACCATCAGCAGGCTGCCGGCCGAGACCAGGATCATCATGCCGGCCGTGCCGAAC
>JBCNOR010000039.1:0-15830 GCA_039593785.1 Niabella sp.
GCCGCAATGCTTTTAAAATATCATCTACAATACAATAAAGAGCTATAATTTTACTGTCTGAAAGCATGGCTATAGTTTTTTAGATGTGGTAATCCAAAAATATTATAACATGCTTTCTTTTTTACACTTTTATAACTGGCAACTTGAGTTAAATAATATAAGCTGTCTACGAAAATAAGTATTGCAGCAGCAAAACCGCTACGGTTTCCCGCTTTTGAATTTATTTAACAGAATAGTTGCGGCTTTTGTTTTTTCAGGTGTGGTTTTTGGACCGTTAGCTCATGACAACGATACTCGTTAACCTTTAAACTGTCAACTCATGAGCAAGAAAATAGCCATTTTGGCCACCCATGGATTTGAAGAAAGTGAATTAAAATCTCCCAAAGAACATTTGGAACAACAAGGCTGGACCACGCATATTGTAAGCCTGGAACCAGGTACTATTAAAGCCTGGGCCGATAAAGACTGGGGACAGGAGTATATTGTAGATGTAACCATTGACCAGGCATCGGCCGATGATTATGATGCCCTGGTATTACCCGGTGGTGTATTAAACCCCGATAAGTTAAGAGTGAGCGATAAAGCTGTGGCTTTTGTACAAGCCTTTTTCGGACAGGGTAAACCCGTAGCTGCCATTTGCCATGGCCCGCAGGTGTTAATCAACGCGGGTGTAGTAGAGGGTCGCCGCATGACCTCGGTAAAAGCTATCAGTATTGACTTGATCAATGCCGGCGCCGATTGGGTAGATGAAGAGGTAATTGTAGATGAAGGATTGGTAACCAGCCGTACTCCTGAAGATCTGCCGGCCTTTAACCGTAAAATGGTAGAGGAGATCAGCGAGGGGGTGCATGCGTGATAAAAGTCTCAATCAAACTATTTTAAATTTTCTTTTATAGCCATGTTTACGAAGGATAATATCCGGTGTATGCATGGCTTTTACTTTTGTCAAATTACATCCTCCCAACTCATCAACCCGGTTATCTCTCTTACAAACACATCGATATCCCGCATCTCCATTTCATTTGCTACCAAGCTGATATCAAACGTAGCATGCTTAAACGGCTCTAGTCTTTGTCAGGCGCAGGCTAATCTTCGTTGTATTTAATACCGTGCATCATTCGTATATCATGACTTTTAAAAGAGATTCCTCGGCTCCACTATGTTACGCCCGGAATGACGGCCGGGGGGTATATTCGTTGTATTTAAGACCGTACATCATTCGTGTATTAGTGGCTTAAAAAAATTCCCTGCTTCGCTACGTTTTCGCGCGGAATGATGATTCTTTATTCTTCCTTATCACGAAACCTTTCAACCACTTCACCGGTGGGTAAACCAAGGGCCTGGGTTGCATTATACGCTACCAGGTAGTCGGTATGGTTGCGATAGCTATGATGCAATTCGGTAATGCTTCTGTTGTTAAAATCCGGCAAATAATACAAGATATCAATCAGCTCATAGGGGTTGGTGATGGCCGGCATTGTGTTCAAAACAATATCGATCATTTGGGCATCCTGGCATATCTGAAAAATGGAATGTGCAATCATTACTTTCATGGGGCCATTGCTGTTGTGAAGCAGCTCGTATAATTTAGGCAGTGCGGCTTTGGATTGTATATGCCCCAATCCTATTACTGGCCAGTCGTCTCTAAGGCTTAGTGCATGTATCAATTCTGCTTCTGCTACTTCAATTCTTCCTTTGTTAAGTTGTCTAACAGGTCAATCGGAACGCCATCCTTTCTTTGTACCCAGGTATTGGCTCCTAAAAAATCTTTTCTAAATAGTGCGATATTTTTCATGCGTATAATTTTATGCCTGCTACATTAGCTAATTGTGAAGGTATTTTATAGCCGATTTTACAAATTATCCTTTGCTTTACATGCTTATTATTAAGGATTATTTCTTATTGTCAGAAATTGTAATTTCAATCATGTGAGAATCGAATATCCGATAAATCCTTATCTCCTGATGCTTTTCAAGGTAGTGCTTTACTTCATCTAAATTAGAAAAATCCAGTGCACAATTATAAGGACAGTTTTCGTCATAAAATGGGTCTATTTCATCTTCAGGAGACAGGTAATACTCTAAAGTGAATATCCCTTCTTCTGTTCTTTTTTGGACTTTTTTAATCCTTTCTTCCTCGAGCCTTATGTTATAATTTTTTTTCAATAATTCCAGGTCTCCTGAAAATACGTTCGCATGTTGGAGCAATACTTCTTTCATTTCTGTAAGCCATTCTTTTGAAAGTTCTCTTAATGCTGATAGCGCATTGGCTTTTTCAACTGCCTTCACGTTTCGCTTGTTATAAGCGATTAGAGAAAAATAATTAAACTGTGTTTCTATATGAATAAACTTTGGATTTTGGGGATCCAGTAGTTGAAAGTCATACTGATCAATACACAGATGAAGCAAGCTCAATTCTCCCTGGCTCTGAATAGATAGTTCTACAACACCATTATTTAAATAATACCATGGACAAAGAAAATAGGTCTCTTGTTCTTTTAAATCTTTAAATCCAAATGATTGTAGAAAGGGAAAATAATTGTCAATAGTTTGTTGAACTAATTTTTGTAACTCCTCCATCACTTTTTTTTGTACTGATAAATATGTATGATCATCCGATCTTAATCGGAGGTGAATCTTACATCGTTCTACTTATAGTTTCCCCGTAATAGTCAGGAATATGAAAGAGACTGTTGTCACTTTTCAATTAGTTCATCAATTTGATTAGCCACTTTATCGGTATTGCCTGTTTCGTGATACCAGGTAAAAATGGTATCCCCTAATTGTTTGTCATGTGCTTTCACCGGCAATAACACTAAATGATCACCACTGCCATTGGTGGCGATGGCTACGGCATCAGCCGGGAAATTACGCCAGTTTCTGGCCTGTCTGGTTTCTAACCCAATATGATTACAGGTTCTGCTGATTCGTTTATGATCAGATTTATCGAAGAACGGGTATAGATGCCAGTAATCGTCTTTGGTAGCTAATGGTCCGCCGTTCTCTTGGATCATTTTTTCTTTAAAATGTACTGGGAAAATAACTCCAAGCTCCTGTTCTGCTTCAACAATATATTTAACATCTAATGGAAATGGCATTGTATGCTTGATTAAAGCTATAGTTCAATTGGTTTGTGCGATAATATTTCGTTGGCAATCTCCTCCGCTGTCAACTCAATAAATTCACCATTTACTTGCCGGCGGTTAAAGAGTTCGTATGGTTCGGGATACGAAAAATTTCTTTCCACTAACGGTAAATAGTATTCATAAATTAGTACAATGGCACTACTTGATGGAAACCCCGATGCTGATAATTTGTCTACAATACCGGGGTCTTCAAATGATTGCATGCGTTGAATGATCTCCAGCAATTCGTCCCTGGTAATAGTGTTAACTTTTGGTGGGGCAGGAACAGAGAATTTAAAAGCCACTTCTTCCTTGCTTTCGCTTTCCCAGTACTCAAACAGGTCTTCTTCTGTTATCTTTTTATCAGTTAAAGTATTGATTTCAGCAATCACAGTTGCTATGGTTTGACTATCATCATTATCACAGGCTTCGTCATATCGCGAAATTAATTCTAAAACTCCTGGAAATATTTTTTGGGCAGCTTCTATATCAGGTTCTAATTCGGATCGTAGTTTCATAGTTTAAATATTAATTTGTTTGTAGACTGTAGTCTCCAAAAGAAGTTACTAATGTAATTATTTTAGCAGAATAAGAGAAGATTGGTTCGATATCAGGATAGCGTATAAATAAACTCTTCTATTTCTGCCTGCCGTGCATTAGCAAAACCTCTATCGGTACCTACCTTAGTAAAACCACATTTTTCCAGAACCTTTTGGGAGCCCCAATTGTCAAATGCTACCCGTCCATAAATGGGTCTTGTTAACTCTTCTTCCAAAAACTTTTTCAGCGCCCGGGTGGCAATGCCCTGCGCCCAAAATTGTTTGTCTAACCAATAGGTGATTTCAGCCTTGCCTTCCATTACAAATTTAGAAACGCTGCCTGCAATAGCATTGTTAACCAAAATAGTTTGATTGTTGGTAGTAGGGTTGCGCAATATATTCGTGTATTTTTCCAGGTATGCTGTTTTATTGGAGGGGTCTTTCGGTGTAAAGGCCGCCTGGTGTTGGGCTTCAGAGTCTAATTGAAATACAAACAGATGGTCTAGGTCTGCCACGGTTGTCGGTCTAAGTATAATGCCGGGATTATGTTGGTTCATGTTGTGCTGATCTTTCTTTAACATCTAAGATACAGGTTTGAATTCAGTGGACATCTGCCTATTTTCCCCGGCTGCGCTCCGCTACGCCCGGAATTTGCAGCAAGCGTATGATCTGTGTACCAGTGGCATTAAATAATACTCTAAATCCGCTTGGCGCTGCCCTGTGCCAGGCGGGCCTTGTAATTCTTTGGTTAGATCTGCCCTTTGTAATGGGTATCAAATTCTACCATCCATTCAATACCATATTTATCTCTGAACATACCAAAATAAGTGCCCCAGGGACTGTCTCCAATAGGAAATTCAACCTGTCCACCAGCCGAAAGGCCGCTAAATAATTGATCGGCTTCTTCCTTAGTTTCGGCAGTAATTACAATTTTACTCCTGTTCTCATTTTCGTTGGTGGGACCCAGCATTTCCGGCACATCATTGCCCATCAGCATCCCCGTTTTTCCAATGGGTAATGCAATATGCATGATCTTGTTTTTTTCGTTTTCGGCTACCGGGAAATCTTCGTTTTCGAGATCTTTAAAACGAATAATTTTTGTAAACTCGCCGCCAAATACGGATTGGTAAAAGGTAAATGCTTCTTCTGCATTTCCGTTGAAGTTAACGTGTGGGTTAATGAGTGCCATAGATAATCATTTAATTTTTTTTAATACTCAAACCTACTGTTTAAGTTGGGAATAAATAAGTAAGATTACGTCAAAAATGGGGCGGTTCGCGCCAGGCGTTGCAGTACTTCAACGGTTGGTATCATTTTGTAGTGATCTAATACTCCATGCAGACATTTATTGCATCAGATTTGAAGCGTTTATACTGCCTACGTTTACTTACTTACTTTTAATAGCTGATTAATATCTGTCAATGCATAGTCCTGTGGTGCTTCATGAGTTGTATTCCAAAGCAGCTTTGCTAATGTAATCATTTTTCTGCCAGAGTTTTTTACAGTTGGCGGCAACTAGTGTCGGTACCTACGACACGCGCATCGTAGCGTTGAAATTTAGCTATCCATTGGTAGTCCTTGACAAGGACTTAGATCTACGGAGAGATGTCAGATGAGTTTTCTTCTGAGAATGTCTTCTACTTTAGCTTGTAGTATTTCAATTAATTCTGGTTGCATATAATCATAATCGTCTGGAATGTATAAGCAGACAATCTTTTTGTTTTGGTAAACATCCGGGAAATATTTTCTTATATGATTCCTGTGATGTCTTTCCATAACGATAATGCTGTCTGCCCAGTTTAATATCTCTTGTGACAGAACAGTATCAGCAGCTTTATCAGTTCCTGCCGATCGAACTTCGAATCTCTTGTCTCCTTGAAATATTTTATCAGCTGTAGCGCTTCTCATTCTATTAATTGTACATACGAAGAGCAGCTTGAGTTTTGGGGACTGCATTCCTTTTGAGTTATCAATAATATCAGCAGAGATCATCATGGAACTTTTGTAATCATAAAAATTTTTCAAAGCAAATACTACTTGCTACATTTTCATACGGGCCATAATTGGGAATAATTTGATAACCGGTTTTCTGATAAAGCCTGATCGCTTCGGGCATTTGATCCCCGGTTTCCAGTATGCATTTTTTATAACCCAATTCTTTGGCCCATGTTTCCAGCTCCTGCAGCACGGCTACAGCAATGCCGTTGCCGCGCATGTGGGGTTGTACAAACATTCTCTTTATTTCCATGACGTAGTGGTCATAGGGCTTCATGGCGCCACAACCTGCAGGTGTATTATCCCGGAAAGCTACAACAACGTTTTTGATGAGGTCTGTTTTATTAAACTGTGCAAAGAAATCGTTGCTGTCCCCGTTTCGTTTGGCCAGGTCCTTATCCAGCTCAACAACCAGGTGCAGGAAATTATTGTCACCAGAATTGGTTCTGCGCATTGTTATCATTGTTCCTTTTATTTTTATCTCAGTATTGCCTGCGTTAAAATTTATTGGTTGCAGTTATTTTAATGCCATTGTCACAAAATCGGCCATGCATCGTAGACCAGCCGGCTTATTCGTAATACCAGTAGGTAAATATACTGTCCCCGTTTTTACAAATATCTTCTATTGATTCGTCTTTAATGGATGCATAGGCGTCAAATTCATTCAATATTTTCCTGATTTCGGTTGCATATTTTTTATCTTTTGCAGATGTATATTTCTCACAAACACTTTGCTATATCCATTTTCGCATTGTGATAATTATAGCCTTCGTAAGGGCGTCCGAAGATCGATAGGTGATATTGGGCTGTACAGTCAAGTACCTTGATATTTTTTGTGATATCCGGGTTTACAAGTCTGAAGACCAGGAACAGGCATAAGATAACTGCGGCTATTTTAAATATTTTCTTCATTTTCATAAGCAACACAATTTATGAAAATAGAGTCTAATAGTGTGTCAATTGTTGATACTCATTCGCTCTAAGCCGAATTGTCAAAGGACAGATCATTAACATGCAGCACAGGAATATCATTCCCGCTACCTCGGCACAAACCCGGCAATACTGTCTCTTACAGTTACGTGCAGCCAGTTGCCTGATCGGGCTTGTATTTTAAGTGGTTCATTTTTGTTGAGTTGTAGGAGTGTCGCGTATTTAGTGCCGGGACCTTTGCGAAGCGGTCCGCTGCGGGATAGTTTAGCCTGGGGATCGATGGTAAATGCCTGGTAGGCAGGAACAGGCAACTCCTTTACAAAAATCAACGGGTCTACTGCGCCATTATTGCCATAGATGCCGAAATGCAGGTGTGGTGCGCCTCCGGCGGCATTACCGGTACTGCCCACAAAGCCCAGCGCATCCCCACGGGTCACCACATCACCACTGTTTACAATAAAGCTGTCGAGATGGGCATAGTAAACATTAAAGCCGGCGAGGTTTTCACGCAGCCAGACCTGCTTACCTCCCAGGCCTCTTTCGCCTGAAAAGCCAATACGTCCATCAGCTACGGCTACCACCGGTGTGCCTCTTGCTGCGAAAATATCTATACCCTCATGAGAACGGGATCCTCCATCCCGATTGGCGCCCCAAAAACTTTGTATGGCATTATTGCTTTTGCCGGCTACAGGGAATTGATAGGCGGGTTGTTTATAAATCTTAACATGAAAGATGCCAGAGTCATTTAATACCGGCTGCAGGCTAATACGTACACTGTCATCATCTCCGGCTATCCAATGAGTGCTGCTTGTTTTTTCAGGCAATTCGGCCAACAGGGTTTCGTTAGCTGCCGGGTCTCCATTAAAAAATTCCAGTATAAAACGGCTGCTATCGGTGGGTTTTTTAATTTCAGCTATTAGCTGTTCTCCTCTTTTGACAGATGCCGTATAAACCAGGGCTGATGCATCAGCATGTTTTATTTGTATGCTTGCCATGTAAGGAAGTGCCACCTGTAATGGAGCCGCCATGGCTCGTTCGTGTGATGTTTTCCATACCGTAAACAAGCTGTCCTTTTTGCTAAAGCCGCTTTCATATTTACCACGGACTGTATTTTGCAGCAACGGGCGTATTTGCTTGCAGGCAGGTATGAGAAAGATCAGCAATAAATAAAAGGGCCAGTGTTTCATACGCTTTAATAATACAAAACTGTGCCGGAGACGGTCATATAGCGCAGAGTACTAAATTTGCCTTTTTAATTTACAACCTTCTACATTGAAAATTACATTCTTTTCTGCGAAGCCTTACGATAAAGAAAGCTTCCTGCATGCCAATGAAGCATACGGGTTCGAATTTGAATTTTTTGATACAGAGTTAAGTGCACCTACGGTGGAAATGGTACAGAACAGTATGGTGATCTGCGCTTTTGTAAATGATAAGCTGAACAGGCAGGTACTCGAAGCCCTGGCTGCAAAAGGGGTAAAAATGATAGCGCTGAGATGTGCCGGTTTTAATAACCTGGATATAGAGGCTGCGCGCGAACTGGGCATCAGGGTGTGCCGTGTACCGGCTTACTCACCCGAGGCAGTAGCTGAACATGCATTGGCAATGGTGATGACGCTGAACCGTAAAACGCATAAAGCATATAACCGGGTACGTGAGCAGAACTTTTCCCTACAGGGATTATTGGGTTTTAACCTTTATCAGAAAACGGTAGGGGTAATCGGCACAGGTAATATAGGAAAAGCTTTTTGCAGGATGATGCTGGGGATGGGCTGCAATGTGCTGGCCTTTGATCTGATTGCCGATAAAGACCTGGAAGCGGAAGGAGTGGCATTTTTGCCATTAATAGAGCTGCTGCAACAAAGCGATATTATCTCCCTGCACTGCCCGCTGACCGAACAGACAACCCATTTGATCGATAAAAACACGATATCTTATATGAAGAAAGGCGTGATGATCATCAACACGGGTCGGGGGAAGCTAATAGATACCAAAGATGTGATAGATGCCTTAAAAACCGGTCATATCGGCTACCTGGGTATAGATGTTTATGAGCAGGAAGAAAAGCTTTTCTTTAAAGATCTTTCTACCCATATTATACAGGATGATATGATACAACGCCTGATGAGTTTTCCCAATGTGTTGGTTACCGCCCACCAGGCGTTTTTTACAAAAGAAGCTTTGGCACAAATTGCCACAGTAACGCTTGATAGCGTAGCAACTTTAAATAAAGGGGAGCAGCCTGCTACCCGCGGGGCGCTTGTTGTTTAAGCTTTAAAATAAAGACCAGCCACCGCCTACTTTTCCTTTAGCGCCCGATGGCCGCAGGTTATAAGTAAAAGTGGCCATAAAGTATTGCCCTAATACATTGCTGTAAACGGTTCGTACGGTATTTTGATTGGGAATGATATCGGTATTGCGGGTTTGATTTAAGATATCGTTAGCGAATATTCTTAACACGGCTCTTTCGTCTTTAAAGAATGTAAAATTGACACCGGCATTCCACATAAACATGCGGCGATACTCCGGGTTGGCAAAAGCATTGTTATTAAGATAGCGCAGCTCGCTATCGAAGATTACATGCTTGATATAGCGCATAATGGTCTCAATACCTATAGTTTGATCAAAGCTGCTTTGTGTTTTAAACAGTTTATTGGTATTGGTTACATTCATATAGGAGAAGGAGTAAGCGGGGTTTAGCTCCAGCTTGTCGTCCCAGTTAAAGCCTATATTACTCCATATATTGCTGATCAGCCTTCTTTGTTTACTCCCTTCGTTATTATAGATAAAGGGGTTTTCCCGGTATTCTGTCCAGGTACCTACATTCCAGGAGAAAATAAAACTGTTTTTGTATTTGATGTCCTGGTTCAATCCAAAGTTGGCGGCAATGCGTTTACTGCCGTCGGCATTAATAGGTTTAATAGTTTGTAAGCCGCTTTGATCCATGGTAATGCTTTGCACTACATCATTATTTGCAACCCAGGCTTCAGCCCAGCTCCACACATTCAAATTGTTTTTAGGATTGAAGGTGTTCAAATTCATATATACCCTGTCCATGATTGCAGGCAACAGATCGGTGTTGCCTAAATTAACCTGGTATGGATTGGTATTATTTCTCACCGGTATCATATAAGTATAATCAGGTAATACGATATCCCTGTTGTAATTTACCGTAAGCTTACGATAAGTGATTTCTAATTGGGGCAGCACATTATTTAATCTTTGTACCACGGGGTTGGTTAAAAAAGAAAGCTTGTTGTCAAACTGCTGGTATTGGTATCGCACACCGGGAGTAATTGCCAGGTCTTTTAATTTTAATTCCAGCCCGGTACTTAAGTAATAGCGATTACTATTCCTTGAGAAATCGCTGCTTAGCTCATTGTTCCTTGTATTGTAAACAGCGCCTTGTTTATCCAGGGTAGTTATGTCGTTCTTTAAATTTTCATATTCGTAACGGGCTCCCGCACGAAGGAAGAGCTTTTTAGCAAGTGGTTCCCTATAGTTGATGCCTGCATAAGCAAACCAGGTGGGTACACGTTCCTGCCTCAACTGGTTGATCAGGCTGTCGTACTGCCTGGGTTGGCGGTAATTGATTTCGGCATCGGTATAGTTATCTACCGACCGGCTGTTCCAGGTGAGCCCCTGTGCCAATGACACACGCCGCCCTGTTTTCTTTTTAGATAAACGGGTGATCGAAAAGTTCTCCCTGAATATATTATTGCCTGTTTTGCCATTGATACCCACCATGCCTTCGTTCAGCATACCCAAAAAATTATTCTCGCCATTTTGATTATTAGTACTGTTGGTTCTTTCTGTAGCAAGTATATAATTAGCAGTGGCGTTGATAGTGGTTACCGTATCGGGCTTAAGGTTAATGCCTGCACCAAATGTATGCGTGATCCCCTTTACACGGGCATCATACAGAGAGCGGTTGGTAATGATGGTGTCGCCATTAGTGATCTTTGTAGTAGTGTTGGTTTCCAGGTCTGTTTTCACAGCTCCCAGGTAATATTGCGCAAAAAAGGCTTTTTTATTGTTGGGAGAATGATTGAGGTTGAAGCCCAGTCCGTTGCTGGCGGTTACGCCGCCCAGGCGGGACATGCCGCCGAAGTTAATACCGTTTATACTGATATTAGATCCAAAATTGGAGTTATTGCTACTGTTATTACCGCTGCCGCTTACATCGCGGTTGCGTTGAAGTCCCCCGGTTTGCATAAGGTCTGACCAGCCAAAGCCAGGGCGGTTTAAATTATTGGTATATCCCAGAAGGCTTACCTGCAGCGTATCTCTGAACATATTGGCAATGGCGCCTCCTTCATAACGTCCCCCGTTGATACCCGATCCGCCGCCGCCATAGGCCTTACCAAACAGCCCTTTCTTTACGCCTTTTTTAAAGGTAAGATTAATGACCTTGCCTACATTATTCAGGTTGTCATCGCCACGCTCCAGTAACTCATCTTTATCATCGGTAACCTGTATTTTATCAATAACGTTAGATGGCAGGTTGCGCGAAGCCATTTTAGGGTCGCTGCCAAAGAAATTTTTTCCATCTACTAATATCCGGTTTACACGCTTGCCATTCACCATAATATTGCCCTGTTTATCTACCTGTACACCAGGCAATTTTTTAAGCAGGTCTTCTACCATTGCATTGGGCAAAGTTTTAAAAGCATTGGCGTTGAACTCTACGGTGTCTCTCCTGATCACCATCGGGGGCCTTTCAGCAATTACCAGTACTTCGTCAAGTTGGGTAGCAGCCGGATGCATGGCAATGACTCCCAGGTCCATATCCAGGGAATCGGCTTTTAATAAAAAAGGCTGGCGGTGCACTGCATAACCACTAAAAGAAACAAGAATACGATAAGGCAGGTTGGGTGCAAGTCCCGGCAGTTTAAAGCTCCCATCTTCGGCGCTCAGTCTGTAGGTTACCAAAGATGTATCCTGAGCCTGAAATACGGTCACCGTAGCCATATATAATGGCTTTTGTGTGCCGGCATCTACCAGTTTGCCCTTTACAGAACCCTGCGCAAATGATGAAGCCGAAAATAAGAGGCCTGCAACTACAGTTAGCAAATACAAAAAATGTCTCATTAGTGGTTTGGATACGATAAACATAATTAGTAGTAATCGTAAAGATTCCCAGAATGTTACAGTTATAGCGCAAACTTTTTATAAAAGGTGTAAATTTCCATACAAAAGGCAGCATGCATAAAGAAATTGAATTATATAACGGGGCTCAAACTGCCGTTGATGCGGCCATCTGCAATGAGCTGGCTCAACAAATTGATAAAGCACTGCCAGAAGCAGAAAGCAAAATCTGGCATGCGCATCCCGTATGGTTTTTAGACGGGAATCCTGTGGCGGGTTATAGCAGGTTGAAAGCAGGGCTTCGTTTAATGTTCTGGAGCGGCGCAGATTTTGAAGAGCCGCTTTTAATACCGGGAACGGGAAAATTTAAGGACGCTTCTGTGACGTATACATCCAAAGAGCAGATTAATATAAAAGACCTGAAGCGATGGTTGAAAAAAGCCAGGGATATTCAGTGGGATTATAAGAACCTGGTGAAGAGAAAGGGCAAACTGGAGCGATTGAAATGATTGGCAATATAAACTTAAGGAGCCGGGTTGATATCCCGGCTCTTTTGTAAATGATTTATTGTAACAGGCTATTGATGGCCCTATGTACTTTTTCAAAGTTGAATTCGCTAACTACACCATCCATTAATTGCTTTATTTCTTTTGTACAAAGGTTTTGAACAGACCCTTCGTGTGGATTACTGATGGGTGTTTGTTCAGGTACTTTATAAGTGCCATCTTCTACCGATCTTCCTACCTGTATATAGGCATCGCGGAAAGTAACGCCCTGTAACACCAGTTGGTTTACCAGGTCTACTGTAAACAGGTATTTATACTTTTCATCCGCCAGTATATCTTTTTTAATATCGATATTGGAGAGCATCAGGCCCGCCATTTCAATGCAATCTTTTAATGTTTTAAAAGCGGGAAATAAATGTTCTTTCAATAACTGCAGGTCCCTGTGATACCCCGATGGCAGGTTTGTGGTCATCATCGCTATCTCATTAGGCAGGGCTTTAATGCGGTTGCAATGAGAGCGGATGAGCTCAAACACATCAGGGTTCTTTTTATGAGGCATAATGCTGCTGCCGGTGGTTAACTCAGCAGGAAAGCTTACAAAAGCAAAATTCTGGTTCAGGTACAAGGTCATATCCATACTCAACCTGGACAATGTATCTGCGATATTGGCCAGGGCCTGTGCTACAATACGCTCAGCCTTGCCCCTGCCCATTTGCGCGTACACCACATTGTAATTAAGGCTGGAGAAGCCCAGCAGATCGGTAGTCATTTGCCGGTTGATAGGGAAGGAAGATCCGTATCCTGCAGCCGAACCGAGCGGGTTTTTATTCACCACCTCAAAAGCTGCTTTCAGGGTTAGCATATCATCTACCAGGCCTTCGGCATAAGCGCCAAACCAAAGACCAAAGGAAGAAGGCATGGCCAGTTGTAAGTGTGTATAACCAGGATATAAATGATCTTTAAATTTTTCGCTCTGCGTTTGCAACAGTTCAAAAAGCGGGAGGATCGCATGCACCATCGCTTCAATTTCACTGCGTAAAAACAACTTGATATCTACCAAAACCTGGTCGTTACGGCTTCGGGCGCTATGTATTTTTTTACCGGCATCGCCGAGCTTTTGAGTAAGCAGCAATTCTACCTGTGAGTGAATATCCTCTACATTATCCTGCAGTGTAAACGCGCCGCTCTCTATTTGCCGGTAAATTTCTTTGAGGGCCGACTGCAAATCGGCCAGGTCCTTTTTGTCTAATAAACCCACTGATTCCAACATGCGGGTATGAGCCAGCGAGCCGAGCACATCAAACGGCGCCAGATATAAATCCATTTCCCTATCCTTGCCCACCGTAAAAGTTTCTACTTCTTTAAGCGCTGCTGTATCTTTTTGCCAGAGTTTCATTTTAGTTACAAGTTTCAGGTTATTGGTTGATGTCATCGGAAGGAAAATTATTCCAGTTTTTATTTACCCATTCGATGAACTTATTAATTTGTTTGTTTAAGCCGATATATTTTTCTTTCAATTTATCATAAGGTTTTTGTCGGTAAAAGGCCTGTAATTAAAGCATTAACCTCCTTACTATTTCGATATACTCCGCTATTCCTTTTTCGATTTCTTCCAGGTAAATAAACTCATCGGCAGAATGGCTGCGGGCACTATCGCCGGGCCCCATTTTTAAAGCCGGAAAAGGCATTAGGGCTTTGTCTGAAGTAGTGGGAGAGCCATACATGGTTTTGCCCATTGCCAGCCCTGCCCGGATGATAGGGTGATCAGTAGCTATAGAAGTAGACTTTAAACGAGTGGACCGGGGCTTGATCTCGCTTTGTACATGCTGCTCAATTTTTGCAATCACTTCATCAAAAGTGTACAACTCATTTACTCTTACATCAACCACATATTTACAAATAGCAGGCACTACATTATGTGCTTTATTTTCTGTTTCAATTACAGTAACCGACATTTTATTAGGACCTAAGAGTGGCGATACTTTATCGAACTGGTAAGTATGAAACCATTCTATATCTTTTATGGCTTTACCAATGGCGTTTTCACCCTCGTTGCGGGCAGCATGCCCGGCCTTGCCATGGGCAACAGCGTCTAACACCATCAGGCCTCTTTCGGCTACCGCCATCTGCATTAAAGTGGGTTCGCCTACTATGGCAAAATCAATGGGCGGCAATTCTTTTACTACGGCTTCGATACCATTATAACCAGATATCTCTTCTTCAGCACTTGCTACCAACATCACATTATAAGGGAGTGAAGGCTTGTCGTAGAAGTGAATAAAAGTAGCAATTAAGGATACCAGGCAGCCACCCGCATCATTACTTCCCAACCCAAATAATTTTCCATCTTTTTCAAGGGGATCAAAAGGGTCTAAAGTATAATTGGGGTTAGGCTTCACCGTATCATGATGCGAGTTGAGCAGTACTGTAGGTTTGGCCGGATCGAAAAATTTGTTTTTGGCAATGATATTGTTTCCCAGCTGTTCAGCAGTAATACCAAACTGTAATAAGTGCTGTTTAATATGTGCTGCGGTCTCCTGCTCCTCTTTACTGAAGCTGGAAGTTTGTATTAATTGCTTTAATAGTGCTACGGCACTACTGTATAATGTTTGATCATTCATTAGCGGGTAATTAATGTTCCTTCAGTAGCTTCAGTAGTATTTTGAATCAAATCGGCTGCATGACCAATCAATACTTCTTTTACACCGGCATTGATAGCGTCAAAAGCATTATCTATTTTAGGAAGAATGCCTTCAAATAATTTGTTCTCTGCCAGTAGTTGCTGGTACTTTTCTTTGTTGATGTTTCTTATTACAGAGTCATCGTTATTCACGTCTTCCAATACGCCCTTCTTTTCAAAGCAGTAGATCAATCGTACATTATACAAAGATGATAAACCCACTGCCAGCGTTGAAGCGATAGTGTCGGCATTGGTATTTAAGATATGTCCCTGTCCATCGTGCGTAAGTGGTGCAAATACGGGGGTGAAGCCATTGTCAATAAGTAGCCCCAGATTTTGACCTTCAAACTTTGAATGGTCTACATCACCTACCCAGCCAAAGTCAACACTTTCGCCATTGATGAGCTTCAATGGTCTTTTGGTGGCTGGTATCATATTGGCATCGGCGCCGGTTAAGCCGATGGCATTGGTTTGCAGGGCCTGTAGCTGTGCCACTATTTTTTTATTAACCAGCCCGCCATACACCATGGTTACAATATCAATGGTATCGTCATCTGTGATACGGCGCCCGTTAATATATTTAGACGGAACACCTAGCTGGTCGCCTATTTTGGTAGCAATCTTACCTCCTCCGTGAATCAGTATCTTATGGCCCTTTACCATTGCAAAGTCTTTTAGAAAGGCATGCAATGCATCGGGGTTGTCAATAACGTTACCACCTATTTTTACTACAAAGAGAGTTTCTGACATTTTTCTTTTTATATAAATTACTTCTGTTTTGAATTCTTGGGACACTGTCCCAAGAATTCAAAATCATTTTAAACGCTGTATTTCTTTCTCTACATATTTTTTAAGCTTTCCTTTTTGAGGAAGCTTAAGCATATACTTTTTAACGAACAAATGCTTATCCATTCCCGCTGTTGCATACTCTACCAGAGCCTGATCTTTTTCTGCTACCAGCAATATGC
>JBCNOR010000390.1:0-5322 GCA_039593785.1 Niabella sp.
GGCATTCAGGAAAAAGCTTGAAACACAGTATAGCCAGATTGCCCCCAACACAATTGGTCGCTACGGACAATTACAGGAGTGGATGCAGGATGTGGATGATACCACCGATAAGCACCGGCATGTGTCTCATTTATGGGGAGTATACCCTGGCAGCGAAATCAACTGGGAGCAAACTCCGGATATGGTAAAAGCAGCACGGCAGTCTTTACTTTACAGGGGAGACGCTGCAACCGGCTGGAGCCTGGGTTGGAAGATTAATCTTTGGGCGCGCTTTTTAGACGGCGATCATACGTATAAGCTGATACAAATGCTGCTGAGCCCTGTAAAAGGTGGTGCCGGAAGTTATCCTAATTTGTTTGACGCGCATCCGCCTTTCCAGATCGATGGGAACTTTGGAGGCGCTGCAGGTATCGGAGAAATGTTGCTGCAAAGTCACACAAAGTACGTAGATGTATTACCTGCTTTGCCTTCGGCATTGCCCGATGGAGCCGTAAAAGGATTAAAAGCGCGTGGCGGCTTCGAGCTTTCTATCCAATGGAATAAAGGGCTGTTACAGGCTGTTACTGTTAAATCATTGGCAGGCCAGCCTTTGCATCTTCGTTATAAAGATCATATCGTAAATATTTCAACAGAACAAAACAGAACGTATCAATTTAATGGGGCACTTCAGCAACAATAAAGAATCATCAAAAGTATTCTTGAAGTATAATAAGAGCAGAACCGTTGCCTGTAAGACAGTGGCTTCATCAGTAGTAAAAATCTTTATACTGTTAATCGTTATTGCAACGTTTTCGCTGAATAGCGTTGCTGTGGCCCAGCCTTTGGCTAAACGGCTTGCAATAGACTTAAACAGTAATTGGCGTACGATTGCCGGCAATGATGAAAACCCTATTGAACCTGCATTTCAAACTAAGTTGGATGACCTTAAATGGAAACAGGTAAATGTGCCGCATAACTGGGATGACTATCATGGTTATCGCCGCCTGCTACATGGTAACAAACATGGTGATGCATGGTATCGCAGAACCGTTAAACTGAAACAGTCGAAAGCCGGCAAACGTTTCTTCCTGTTTTTTGCAGGAGTGAGCTCTTATGCAACAGTTTATTTAAATGAGCAGAAAGTAGGTGAGCATGCCGGAGGTCGCACCACTTTTACCATTGACGTAACCGACTATATCAAAACAGATGGTACCAATAACTTATTGGCTGTCCGCGCATGGCATCCACCGTTTATTAAAGATCTTCCCTGGGTATGTGGCGGATGTAGCGATGAACGTGGGTTCAGCGAAGGTTCACAGCCCATGGGTATCTTCAGGCCGGTGCAACTCATTGTAACCAACGACTTGCGGATTGAACCCTTTGGCGTACATGCCTGGGCAACGCTTAATGGCAATGCTGCGGCGCTGAATATTAATACAACTATTAAGAACTATAGCACACAGCAAAAATCCTTTACCGTTATTCATAACCTTATTGATACAAATGGTACCATCATAAACACAGTGACGGAGAGTGGATCTCTTAAGGCAACCAGTAATATGGAGCTTTCCATTAAGAATATCCATATTAACAAAGTAAATCTCTGGTCGGTTGAAAATCCCTATCTCTATAAAATTGTATCTATAATAAAGATTGGGGACAAGGAAATGGATCGGCTGGAAACAGATTTCGGGTTCAGAACGGTTAACTGGAAAACCGCAACCAACCAGTTTTATCTCAATGGTAAGCCTGTATTCATTAACGGGGTAGCCGAATATGAACATTTGATAGGTCAAAGCCATGCTTTTTCAAAAGAGCAGGTAGTGGCAAGAGTTAAGTGGATGGAAGCAGCAGGGTTTAACGCTTTTCGCGACGGTCACCAACCGCATAACCTGTTATATGGAAAACTATTTAACCAGAAAGGTATTTTATGGTGGACACAGCTTTCAGCACATGTTTGGTATGATACGCCTGAATTTAAGGCCAACTTTAAGCAGTTGCTTAAAGAGTGGGTCATCGAAAGGAGAAACGATCCTTCAGTAGTATTGTGGGGTTTGCAAAATGAAAGTAAGATACCTGAAGCGTTTGCTAAAGAATGTACACAACTCATCCGTGAGCTGGATCCTACATCAGCATCACAAAGATTGGTAACCACCTGTAATGGAGGAGAGGGCACCGATTGGGATGTGCCCCAAAACTGGACGGGTACTTACGGAGGTAACCCGGATACTTATGGTGAAGATTTAAAGAAGCAGGTATTAGTAGGTGAGTACGGCGCCTGGCGTACGCTCGATCTTCATACGGAAGGTGGGTACCAGCAAAACGGCCCTGTTAGCGAAGACCGTTTTACGCAGTTAATGGAAAAAAAAGTCCGTCTGGCCGAATCTGTAAAAGACAGCGTGGCCGGGCATTTCTTCTGGTTATTGACTTCGCACGACAACCCGGGACGAGTACAGGGTGGGGAAGGTTTAAGGGAGCTGGACCGTATAGGGCCGGTAAATTACAAAGGAATGCTAACGCCCTGGGAGGAACCTACCGATATATTTTACATGTTCAGGAGCAACTATGTGTCTGCCAAAAAAGAGCCCATGGTATATATTGCTTCGCATACCTGGCCCAATCGCTGGATGAAACCGGGTTTGAAAGATTCGATCATGGTTTATTCGAATTGCGATGAGGTAGCGCTTTTCAATGATTTTGGCAAGGTTTCTTTGGGTAAGCAAAAGCATAGTGGATTTGGAACACATTTTACTTTTAATAAGGCAAACATTCAATATAATGTTTTGTACGCGATTGGCTACTTAAACGGAAAACCCGTGGCCAGGGATACGGTCTTCCTGGATCATTTGCCGGAAGCTCCCGGCATAGCTGCCCTAAAACCTTTCAGAACCGCACTGTTAAAACCCAGGCCCGGTTTGAATTATGTTTACCGGGTTAATAGTGGCGGTGCTGATTATGTTGATGAATGGGGAAGTAAATGGAGTGCTGACAGAGCTTTACCTGCAAATGTAGGAAATAAGTATTGGGGCTCTTCGTCCTGGACCAGTGCTTTTGATAATATGCCGGCTTTTTTTGCCAGCCAGCGAAGAACGAATGCCGCTATCAAAGGAACAAAAGATTGGGAGTTATTTCAATCATTCAGGTATGGACTCAATCAGCTCTACTACCAGTTTCCTCTTCCTAATGGTAATTACGAGGTTGAATTATATTTTGCTGAACCCTGGCTGGGAGTGGGCGGATCTATGGAAGCAGCAGGCATGCGTTTGTTTGATGTTGCCGTTAATGGTCAGACTGTAATAAAAGATTTGGATATCTGGAAGGAAGCAGGGGCTAATCACGCATTAAAAAAGACGGTGACAGCAAAAGTATCCAACGGCTTATTGCGCATATCCTTTCCCAATACCAAAGCCGGACAGGCTATTATTGCTGCTATTGCAATAGCAACTGTCAACAGGCAGGTAAAACCCGCACCTGCTTTTGAAATGATCCGGGATTTGAAATGTAACGGATGTGTTTACAATGCCTGGCTGGACGAAGGGGATAAATTATTTGCCAATCAGGCTACCCGCATATATAAGCTGGCTCCGGCATTGTTTGGGGCCGACTGGATCCGCACCTCTCAAAATAATAACACAAAGCTGCAATTTGTCGCTAATGACACTATTGATGTATATGTAGGTGTTACAAAGGAAAAAGCATCCGCATTAAAAGATTTTGAGCGGCTAAGCGATTCGATAGTAAGTGATGAACCGGGCGGTAAAAAGTATGATATATATCGCAAACGTTTTAAAGCCGGCAGTGAGGTGGTAATAGATTCAAAAGATATGGGGCTGATTGGTATTTTACCAGCTACCAACATGCAACCTGCATACGACCTTAAACCGACTACTTCTTATAAGGCGGCTGTGGCTGTCTTGAATAATAATGTGGGTAAAGAAATGGTGGCCGGTGGTGAGCGTACCGTGGTGAAGAACAATGAACCCGCAGAAATAACCTGGCCGATAGCTACCGGTGTTGCTGATGTGTACTCGATAACCGTTAAGTATAATAGTCCGCTGGAGCAGGATGTAACAGGTACGCTACAATTATTCGATGTAGGCAATAATAAAATGGTGGATGAAGCAGTAGTGTTTAAGACAACCAGGCCAGGAAAATGGAATTATATTACTATAAATACAGGAAGTATGATCAATGCGGGAAGCTACAAAGTAAAACTGATCACACGGAATGCAAACGGATTGATTGTGTCTAATATTGATATACAATAAGTAGTTAACAAAGCAGGCATGAAACAATATGGTTTAATAATATTTTTTGTTTGGAGTATTGCTCAGGTTAACGCCCAGTTAGCTTTCTTACGTGTGGTTGACACCCGTTGCGAGTATACCATCAATCCGCTTGGTATTGAAACAGCCCAACCTCTTTTGACCTGGGAAATACAGGCTTTCGAAAAAAATACCATGCAGGCAGCGTACCGGATCCTGGTGTCAGATGACAGTATGCTATTGGTAAATGATAAGGCTAATATCTGGGATTCAAAAAAAGTAACCAGTGGCGATAATCAACAGGTACTACCCCAAAGCCTTTCCATAAAACCCGCTACAAAGTATTACTGGAAAGTAATGGTTTGGGATCAGAAGGGACAGGAATCGTCCTTTAGCAAGCCTGCTTCCTGGAGAACAGGTCTCTGGAGTGCCGGTGACTGGAAGGGCGCTCGCTGGATTGCCTACAGCGAGTTGCCGGATAGCAGCAGGCATGTTCCATTGATGCATGGTAACGGTAAAAAGGAATGGGGCAAACGACCCGATGTATTGCCCCTATTCAGGAAAGATATAATTATAAAAAAAGACATCAAAGCAGCTACCGTATTTATTTCGGGCCTGGGCCATTTTGAAATGAGCGTTAATGGAAGTAAAATCGGGGATCATTTTTTAGATCCGGGATGGACCCAGTATACAAAACAGGCCCAGTATGTAACATTTGATATCACCGATCAATTACGTAACGGAACGAATGCATTAGGTGTGATGTTGGGGAACGGATTTTATTATATCCCGGGAGAGCGATACCGTAAGATGACGGGCGCTTATGGCTATCCTAAAATGATTACACGTATATTAATAGAATATACGGATGGTACAACAGAAGATATTGTTTCTGATGCTTCCTGGAAAACAGCGCCATCACCTGTTTATTTTTCAAGTATCTATGGTGGGGAAGATTATGATGCCAACCTGGAGAAGAAGGGGTGGGATAAAATGGGCTTCAATGATGCTGCCTGGCAGCATGTGATAATCACAACCGGACCTGAGTTGGTAACACAGCTGGGCATGCCGGTAAAAC
>JBCNOR010000391.1:0-5321 GCA_039593785.1 Niabella sp.
GGCGATGTCCTCCATAGCAGTAGTCATCTCCTGGAGGAACCGCTTATCATTACGCAAATCATCACCGAAGAGGTTCTTAATGCTCAGCAGCTCGACGGGGCTGGTACCACCTGCCCGAGCCTTGGCCTGGAGTTCCTCGCGCATGGGATCGTCAATGACGAAAGTGTTGCCATTGTCGTCCACGCCATTGAGATAATGATACGCATTTCCTTAAACGAAATACTCCAGGATGCCTCAAATAACAATGGCGGCAGAAAAATAAAAAAGATCAGGTCGGGGTTAATCTTCACTACGGGGAGGCCCGGAACAAAACTTACCAGAAGTCCCGCTACCACCAGTAAAATGGGATACGCTACTTTTAGTTTTACAGCAAACATTTGCAGCAAAACAATAGCCGCTACCATGGCTAGAAAAAAAGGTAACAGGGTATGCATTCGAAACTAAATTTATTAATAGCAATTAATTAAGACGGTTTAATTGAAATGCAAGTATATTATTTTTTCATATAATACTAACATCTGTTCACTAATTTCTTAAACCGATCCACTTATTTATAACCGCTACTTTTCCGTTTAACCCCTATTCTTCGTCGTTTACATTTTTTAACGCCATTAAAAGGCTGTAAGCTCCTTTTATCACCAGTTTCTTTTGAGCCAGGTCTGCGGGAGAAATGATCGCGGTATAACCCGATTCGGTGGTACCGGTTTGCACTTCCAGCATTTCGAAAGTATTTTTATCTTTTGCGGCAAATACATATTCTTTGTTATCAAATCTTACTACCGCCTCTTCGGGTAATGCATGGGATTGTCCAGCAGTTGTTTCAATTTCTGCATTCATAAACATGCCGGGTAAAAGTTTTCGATCATACTGATCGAAATGGCAATGCACTTCTACCGCCCTTTCCCCAGAAAGATTTCTATTGATCAGCATAATGGTACAGGGATATTTTTTACCCGGATCCGTATTGGAGTATGCTACCAGTTTTTGTCCTATAGAAAGCTGGTGCACATCTTTCTCAAATACCGTAAGCGATAAATGAACATCGTTGGGATTCACTAATTCAAATAACACATCTGCAGGATTTACATATTTACCGATGTTTACATTCACCGCAGCTACAAAACCATTAATAGGTGATGTTAACCGGATGCTCCGGGAAATATTTTGCGGAGTGACACTGCCGGGGTTTAATCCAGCTAACGATAGTTTTTGAGCCAATGAATGCACGAGTACATTTTGAGTTTGATAAGCCGCTTTTGCCTGTTCATATACCTTGTCACTTGCGGCCTTACTTTTGTTCAAATCTTTTTGCCGGTTATACTCGCTTTCATTAAATGCAAGCTGAGCTTTTGCGGTAAGATAGTCCTGCTGCAACTGTATATACTGCGGGTCCTCGATAGTAGCCAATACCAGTCCCTTACGCACAGGCATGCCGGGCAACAGGCTGGTTGATTTAATATATCCCCCAAGCGGCACGCTTATAGAAATCCTGTTGGCTGGTGGCACATCTATCTTGCCATTTACTCTCAGCACAGACGAGAGATTCCTGGGTTCCAAATTACCCGTTGCAATACCCGCATTTTTTGATTGCGCATCTGTAAGCGTAACCAGGTTTTCCTGCCTGGCTGATACAGGCTCCTGTGGTTCGTTCTTTTTTTCGCTGCAGGAAAAAAGAATAAAAACAGTTAAAATAATTAAAGCTATTTTCTTCATTGATATCATTTTATGATGTCGCCCGTTAAAGCGCCATCCTCCTTCATTTTAATTACCGGTGAAATAGTTAAGATCCGCGACCGCATTAGCCAGGTTATACAATACCTCTGCATACCCGCTTTGAACCGATACTACCTGGTTGATCAACATTGCCCATTCCAGGTAATTGATATCACCATTCGTAAACTGCTGATTGGCCGTTGCTGTAATAGCTTCTGCATTTTTCAAAGCTGTTGTCTCAAAATATCGTTTGGCATCAGCATACTTCTGATACTGAACAAAAGCCGACTGGTAATCGCTCACGAAAGTTTTTACTGATGCTGCATACTCTTGCCTGGTTAGTTGTTCATTCACCCTGGCTGCACGGATTCTTGCCTTTTGTGCGGTGTTGAAAATAGGAATACCCAACCCTACCTGTACCGACTGAAAACGGGGAGCGCTATTGTATTCTTTATTGTCCGCGCCATTACCCTTCATGCTCATGATATTATAGCCCAGTACCAGGTCTGGAAGCAGTTTAGCTCTTTCGACCTGTGTAGCCGCACCGGCCGTTTCCTGTTGCTGGGCGAGATATAATAAGCCCGGATGTTGCTTTAGGCTAACGGTGTCTGTAAAACGGATAGGTGCTGTTACAATATCCTCCTCAATCGCGGTAAACATCGTAGTCGAATTAAGCAGGAGCCGGAACCGGATTTGCGCCAATTCCCTATCCTGCATCAATTGCGACAACTGCAGGGCTATCTGTCCCCGCTGGTTTTCTGCCGTCTTTTTCTCCAGCAGGTTGGACTCACCTTTATCAAAGCGCAGGTTCGCTTTTGCCAAAAATTCCGAAAATAAAGTATCGGTTCTCTCCAGTATCTTTTTCTTTGCTTCGAGATAAACCAACTGACCGTAAACCTGTGTTACCTCTTTCTTTAATAATGCTTCATTTACCCCCACATTCAAAACACTGCTTTCCCATTCTTCGGTAAGTAATTCCTTTTGAGCGCGATGAACTTTTGGGAAACTCAGCGTTTGATTCAGGCCCAACCTGGCATCGGCATAAATACTATTCATTTGGCCATACTCTGCCATGATATTGGTTGGCGCTACTTGTTTGCCGGAGCTGATCAATATTTTATGGTACTCCGATCTCAGCTTTTGATTTTTTATGTTCAGGTTATTCGCCAAAGCAGTATCTATAGCCGCCTGCAGCGAAATAGGCATCTGTGCCTCTGTTGACTGACTGCTCAGTAATCCCATTAAAATGATACCAACCGTAATGCCTTTTTTAGCAGCGCCTGCTTTCTTTTGAAACATGATATATAAAATAGGTAAAACAAATAAGGTAAGAAAGGTGGCTACCAGCAAACCACCAATTACAACTGTGGCTAAAGGACGTTGCACTTCTGCTCCCTCGCCGGTACTTATAGCCATTGGCAAAAAGCCCAAAGAGGCAACAAATGCTGTCATTAATACCGGCCTTAACCGGATTTTGGTACCCTGTATAACAACGCGTGTTAAATCTTTCATATGCGCTTCTGTTCTCAGCCGGTTAAACTCGGCCACCAACACAATACCGTTTAACACCGCCACACCAAACAAGGCAATGAAACCCACACCTGCACTGATGCTGAAAGGAATACCGCGGATACTTAGAGCAATGATACCGCCTATTGCAGACAGGGGGATGGCCGTATAAATCAGCAATCCCTGTTTTACAGATCTGAATGCGAAGAACAGCATCAGGAAAATCAATAGCAGTGAAACCGGTACCGCTATGTATAAACGTTTCTTGGCTGCTTCCAGGTTTTCAAAAGCGCCTCCATAAGTGATATAGTAACCGGCCGGTAGCTTTACCTGTTGTACTACTTTTTGCTGCAGCTCTTCTACGGTACTTTGTATATCCCTGCCCCGCACGTTGAAGCCCACAATAATCCTTCGCTGAGAATTTTCCCGTTGTATCTGGTTATAACCATCGACGATATTGATAGCGGCCAGTGTCCGCAAAGGTATCTGCATGCCCTGCGGGGTAGCTATTAATAGGTTTTGTACATCGGCCAGCCTCTTCCTGCTGTCACCGGCTAAGCGAACTACCAGGTCAAATCGCTTCTCCCCTTCATATACCAAACCGCTGCTCTGTCCCGCAAAAGCAGCGTTGATCACATTATTGACATCACTGATATTCATTCCATACTGAGCAATGGCTGCCCGGTTATACTGAATTAAGATCTGCGGCATTCCGGTCACGGCCTCTACATACAAAGCACTGCTGCCATCAACGGTATTGGCCACATGTCCGAGCTTAGCTGCGTAATACGCCAACGTATCCAGGTTTTCGCCAAAGATCTTACATACCACATCCTGCCGTGCCCCTGAGATCAGCTCGTTAAAGCGCATCGCTACGGGGTATTGAAAACCGAAAGTTACTCCGGGTATCTCTTTCAGCGCTTCCGTCATTTTTGCTTCCATTTCCCCATAGGTTTTGGCAGAGGTCCACTCTTTCCTGTCTTTCAGAACAATAATCATATCCGAAACATCAATAGGCAATGGTTCTGCGGGCACTTCGCTGGTTCCGGTTTTAACCACCACTTTTTCTACCTCCGGAAATCTTTCCCTGATGATACGGGATGCTTTCGAAACTGATTCTATAGAGACATTAATATTACTACCAGGCAACACCCGGGTTTCTACCGCATAATCACCTTCCGGTAGTGATGGAATGAACTCGCCTCCCATCCGGGTTAACAAAACTATAGCCAATGTAAAGAGAGCTAATACGGTTATAATGATGGGCTTTTGAAGCCGCAGGGCTTTTATCAGGTAGTGTTGATAAAAACGCTCCAGCCGGTTCATCATCCGGTCGGACCAGTTTTTTTGGTGCGCTATCTTTTTACTCAGGAACAGCGTGCTCATCATAGGTATATAAGTAAGCGAGAGCATAAATGCACCGGCCAATGCAAATGCTACTGTTTGCGCCATTGGCTTAAACATTTTTCCTTCTATCCCCTGTAAAGTAAATATCGGCAGGTACACCATCAAAATAATGATCTGTCCAAAAACCGCGCTATTCATCATCCGCGAAGCGGAGTATTGTACTTCCTGGTCCATTTGATTTTGGGACAGCTGGTTGATCTTAGAAAAATGCTTGCTATGTGTGAGCCGGTGCATCACTGC
This sequence comes from Niabella sp., assembly GCA_039593785.1. Taxonomy (GTDB): domain Bacteria; phylum Bacteroidota; class Bacteroidia; order Chitinophagales; family Chitinophagaceae; genus Niabella. Next base: position 4,870 of record JBCNOR010000391.1, read on the forward strand.
TTCCACAATGATGACCGCACCATCTACAATCAATCCGAAATCGAGCGCCCCCAGGCTCATCAGGTTGCCACTTACACCAAACAGGTTCATCATAATAATGGCAAACAACATCGAAAGCGGGATTACAGATGCCACCAGTAAACCCGCACGCAGGTTTCCTAAAAACAACACCAATACAAATACAACGATCAGCGCCCCTTCCACCAGGTTTTTACTTACCGTACCAATAGCATTGTTCACCATCTTGGTGCGATCTAAAAAAGCATCAATCACTACGCCTTCAGGTAAGGTTTTCTGAATCTGGTCAATTTTATCTTTTACACTTTTGATCACTTCGTTACTATTTGCTCCTTTTAGCATGAGCACGATAGCGCCCGAAACCTGCGCTTCACCGTTAAAGGTCATGGCGCCGTAACGGGTAGCATGGCCCAGCTGTACTTCAGCCACATCCC
>JBCNOR010000392.1:0-5291 GCA_039593785.1 Niabella sp.
CTCTTCTTTTTCAGCATTATCTTCCGTTACAGTGCCATCATCTGTAGCCGTTCCGTAATTATCCTGGCTTTCGTACGTTTCATAGGTCTCTTTTTCGGTGCTATCTTCCTGTGCCTGCACATTTTGTAAGGGCACAATGATGCTCAAAAGCAAGAGCAACAATATAATTTTTCTGCAACGGTACATAGGAACGCTAAAGGTAGAAAAGGGATCGGAGCTGTCAAAAAATGTTTTGGCACGAGCTGAACCTATTGTTGTGATCCTGGTAATGCCTTTGGTTTTGCCCCGTAGGGGCAAAACGCTACTCTTCTTCCTTTCCCATGGCCGCAAGCTTCATCTGCCGGGCCGTTTCTTTACCTACATATCTTTCGATCCAGTATTTCGACAAGTAAATAAGCGGAGTAAGCAGGATAGCCATTACGAATTTATAAGAATAATTGACCAGGCAAATAGCCAATACCAGTTGCCAGCTCCAGCCGTTACCGATTTTAAAAGCAATAAAAAGCACAATAAAACTGTCGACCAGTTGAGATACCATCGTAGAGCCGGTAGCCCTCAGCCACACATACTTTTCGCCGGTTCGTTTTTTGATCCGGTGAAAGACCAGCACATCCACGATCTGGCTTACCAGGAAAGCCACGATGCTGGCAAAAATGATCCACATGCCCTGACCAAAAATTGCGCTAAAACCCTTTTGCATATCGGGCACACCTTCGGTCGCTTTGCTGCCTATCCAGAAATTCTGGTCGGCAGGCACCTTGATGGAGACATAGAACATAACAAAAGCGTAGGCAATCAGGATGACGGCAGTATAGGAAATACGTCTTACGGCCCTTGGCCCGTAATATTCATTAACGATATCGGTAAGGATAAATTCCAGGGGCCACAGCAGTACCCCGCAGGTTAAGGTATAAGACAAGCCTGATTGGCCAAAAAGGGTAAGGTCGCTTACCGGTAAACCAAAGAGCCGCTCCAGTGAAAACAGTTTGCCGCCGATGCATTCGGCGATAAGCGCATTCGCTACAAAAAAGGAAGTCAGCGCGAGGAAAACTTTGAAAGGTTTATCTGCTAAAATTTTGTGCACCATAGTTAAAGGAATAAGGCGTCCAAAAATACATTTACTTTTGTGAAATTGAAAAGAACGCCATAACGGAAATGATGATGGATAAAGAAAAGAAAGAATGTATTCTGTAAATATTTTTTCAAAAAAACTTTACAAGTTGTTTGGTAATTCAAAATACATCCCTACCTTTGCAATCCCAAAGCAAACAGTACGTTAATACTGAATGATTTTAAAGGGATTAGTTCTTTGCAAAAGTAAATAGAAAGGCCACTTTAGCTCAGCTGGTAGAGCAACTGATTTGTAATCAGTAGGTCGCTGGTTCGATCCCGGCAAGTGGCTCTTTTTTCAATGAAAAATTCAAAATTAAAAATTCAAAACAGGAAGGTTAGGGTCTGTAATTAATTTCATATTCACTAACATTTCGTTTTTTACTTTTGACTTTTTAGTTTTTAATTTTTGGGTAGTTGGCCGAGTGGTTAAAGGCGACAGACTGTAAATCTGTTCTCTCACGAGTACGGAGGTTCGAATCCTTCACTGCCCACTTATTTTCGTGAGGAAACTCATAGTTGCGGGAGTAGCTCAGTTGGTAGAGCGACAGCCTTCCAAGCTGTAGGTCGCGGGTTCGAGCCTCGTCTCCCGCTCTGAAGGAGCAAAAGACAGCAATCTTCCGATTGCAGATCGTTCCGGTTCAACCGGGAAACCTTGTCTCCCGCTCTGAAGAAATAAATTAGCTAATTAGCTGATGCGCTAATTAGCTAACGTATATGTTGAATGTAGTTATTTGAAGTTCTTTAAACAAGTAAGTGCATTAGCTAATCAGCAAATTATCACATTAGCTAATTATATTGCTGTTGTAGCTCAGTGGTAGAGCACTTCCTTGGTAAGGAAGAGGTCGGCAGTTCAATCCTGCTCAACAGCTCGTAGAAATTTGGTAAATTTTTTTACAATCTATATTAAAATAAATTCTTTTAAACAGAATAACAATGGCAAAAGAGACCTTTAAGAGGGAGAAGCCCCACGTAAACATTGGTACCATTGGTCACGTCGATCATGGTAAAACTACATTGACTGCCGCTATTACCAACGTTTTGGCTAATAAAGGTTTGGCAGAGAAGAAAGATTATGACGCGATCGATAACGCTCCTGAAGAAAGAGAGCGTGGTATCACCATTAACACAGCACACGTTGAATATCAAACTGCTAATCGTCACTATGCGCACGTTGACTGTCCTGGTCACGCTGACTATGTGAAAAACATGATTACCGGTGCTGCTCAAATGGACGGTGCTATCCTGGTGGTTGCTGCTACTGATGGTCCAATGCCACAAACTAAAGAGCACATCCTGCTGGCTCGCCAGGTAGGTGTACCTCGTATCGTTGTATTTATGAATAAAGTTGACCTGGTTGATGATCCTGAGATCCTTGAGCTGGTTGAACTTGAAATCCGCGAATTATTGAGCAAAAATGATTTCGACGGTGATAATACTCCAATCATCCAGGGTTCTGCTCTTGCAGGATTGAACGGTGAGCCTGCTGGTGTTAAAGCTATCGAAGATCTGATGGCTGCAGTTGACGAATATATTCCATTGCCTCCTCGTCCGGTTGATCAACCATTCCTGATGTCTGTAGAAGACGTATTCACTATCACTGGTCGTGGTACTGTTGCTACAGGTCGTATCGAGCGTGGTGTGATCACTGTAGGTGACAACGTTGAGATCGTTGGTTTCAATGAAGCTCCATTGACTTCTACCTGTACAGGTGTTGAGATGTTCAAAAAACTTTTGGATCGTGGTGAAGCTGGTGATAACGCTGGTCTGTTGCTGCGTGGTATCGATAAAAAAGATATCCGTCGTGGTATGGTTATCTGCGCTCCTAAATCTATTACTCCGCACACTGAATTCAAAGGTGAAGTGTACGTTCTGGGTAAAGACGAAGGTGGTCGTCACACTCCATTCTTCAACAAATACCGTCCTCAGTTCTACTTCCGTACTACTGACGTAACCGGTGAGTGTATCTTACCAGAAGGCGTTGAAATGGTAATGCCTGGCGATAACGTAAATCTTACTGTTAAATTGATCGCTCCAATCGCGATGGATAAAGGTCTGAAATTCGCTATCCGCGAAGGTGGCCGTACAGTAGGTGCAGGTCAGGTTACTGAAATCATCAAATAAGAATTACCCCAGGTAATTTTTAAAATACCAAAAATCCCGTCCGGCTTTTCCGTGACGGGATTTTTATTTTGGGAAGTGTTGTATCTGATAGTAATGATCCACGGTCAATACTAATGAGCCGTGCAATGATTAACCGGCGCACCATCAGCCATTAATACAGAACGATCATCAATTGAATATGCAGATGCGTGAGGGACAGCAGCGAAAAGCCCGCAGATGCAGCTAAAGAAGGTATACAGGGCTTCACCCTGTGATAATATATTTCGCCCTTCAGGGCTTATAATTGTTTTAGCTGCATTGAGGACTTGAAGCGAATGGCCCGACCCCTTGCGAAGCTTGGGGACACGCCCTGATACAAAATATTAATTATTCAAGACACAAATAACAATGGAACAAATGACCACACAACTGATCACGGCTATTGCACTTTCAGAAGATAAAGGACTGCAAAAAGACAGACAGTACCTTTTCTCTTTGCAAGTATCGAAGGATGGTGTGATCCGTATCATTACTACCGACGACATCGAGGTATACTATGGTAGCATTCATGATTTCCTGGTATCCTGGACAAAGATCAGCAGCCTGGGATGGGCCAATGATAAAGAGACTTTTCAAAAAATGCTGGAAGAACTGAAAACGGGGAACAATGAATAGCTGAGTGCCAGCGGTTATCTATTGCTTACCTTTGGCATAATTGTTGATGATCAATATGGAGATCATTTTTTATGTTAACCCCTTAAAAAACTATATATGAAATCAGCAAAGATCTTATGCTCCTTTATTTTGATGGTGCTCGCTGTCATTCCTTTTTCAACCCATTGCCAGGCGCAGACAAAAGCGAAGCAAGGCATTGCAGGTGAAGTTATCTGGAAAGAAGGTAATCATATGCCAACGATAGGTGGAAGTCCTTCCGGTATCACGAAAAAGATATCCAGGGAAGTGGTGGTATACCGGCTGGTTAATAAGAGTAATGCCCAGCAAGACGATGATATGTTCTTTAATGTGGTAAAAGCAAAGAAAGTGGCTTCTGTAAAATCTGCCAAAAATGGCAAATTCTATATCCGTCTGGCTCCGGGCAAATACTCCGTTTTTGTAAAAGAAAAAGGGAAGTTATATGCTAAAGAATTCGATGGCGAAGGGTATATAAACCCTGTTGAGGTAAAGAAAAATGAGGTTACCCAAGTCAATCTCACCCTTGATTACAAAGCAGCCTATTAAGTATTACATTTTCTCTAAGAACCCTTATAGGGTTCAAAACCCTATAAGGGTTTCTATAAGGGTTTACTTGCCATCCTTAAATCAAATTTGAATATGGCCCCTTACTGCGAAAGCATGTACGGGGCCTCGGTCTTTATTGTAGCCGGGATTATTTACAAACTGGTAATCGACCGTAGCCCATAGAAACCGGGTCAGCTTCAGATTATAAAAAGCCTCCATGATAGCTTCATGGCCGTAGTTTAATTTCCCATCACCAACGATAAAGCCTGAACCACCGGCCTTCAGATAATCCTGGTGATCTTTAGAAATGCCATTAATAACTCCGGCTATACCTATTACATCTTCCGGACGTTTCCACCAGGTCCCTTTAATATTTACGCCCGCACTTAAGGTCTGGTCTATCTCGGTAAATGCCCATGTAGCGTATCTCCCATCGTTCCATCCAATACGGCCAAAGGCACCGACCTCATCGCTGAGTTCCTGGTCGATATTGAAACCTAAAGCAAACTTTCTGCCACCATAAGCATTATGTTCTACTTCACCACTGATCACATTTTGTATAAAAGTATCGCCTTGCTGAATGGCTTTTATACCGTCTTTGTACGATGGTGCTTGTGTATATGTGCTGCTGGCCATAAAGCGGATATTGCCCGGCCGTTTGTTGATACTGATCTTATGTTCGAACTCTATGGTCTCTGAATGTGCTTTGCCTAAACGATATTCCATAGAAGGGGAGTTAGCAATACGGGGCACAGCCACCGATGATACTCTTAAAGACCATTTTGGTTTGATCAGCTCTGCTACTATACCATAAGTATATCCTCTTGTATTTGCCGGAT
>JBCNOR010000393.1:0-5266 GCA_039593785.1 Niabella sp.
TTTAAAGCCCAACAGCTATTTCAAATCTGATTACTCTAATATATAAATACACAAAAGTAATATTCAAACTTTGTCATTTTTTTGTTTTTTACATTCGTTACAAGCGGTTGATGGGTTAAATCGCTTCGTCTTCAAGAAAGTACATTTTTGTATCTTCTACATAACAAATAGCATATGTAATTTTTCTTGTTCAGCATCCTTTAACGAAATAAGTTCTGATGAAGGAAAATAAAAAAAAATCATTACTCATATTGGCTGCTTTTTTGTGCACATCCAGCATATTTGCACAACCTTACAGCATTCAAAAAACATGGGTTGGTTCCACTCTTGAATATCTTCGGATAGATTCTCAAAAAGCATATTTCGAAGTGTTTGGCAGACACCCCGAGGAAAATAAATACATTATTAAAAAAGATACTTTACGATTATATCACGAGTACACCACGTCAGGAGATCAATTTTCAAAAGTACATGTAAAAACTTATGACTTCCGGATCATGCAAAGTTCCGATAGAGCATTGCAATTAATACCTGTAAATGCCAATGCACTTGAGTTATCCGATCATAAAACATTGCTGAGCTATATAGAACGATCTTCCGCGCGAGACACCAATTTTCGTTTTAAAGAAATCAGGTTTAAAGCCACTACCTGCTTCGGAACATGTCCCGATATGAGTGTACAGATAACCAATAAGAAAGAACTGAAGTTTATAGGTGGCGCATATGCTTTTAAAAAAGGTTTTTTTACAGCGTCTATCCCGGATAGCTTATATGCACAATTATTGCAAATACTATCTCTTTCTGATCTGAAAAATCTCAAAACCTGGGCGCAAATAGTCTACGATGCTCCTGAATATACACTTGAAATTGTTTATGATGATCAGATAAAATGTTTAAAAACATATTTCCTCCCATCTGTATGCCACGAATTAATAAATTATTTGCTCACCATAGCTGGTAATGTCCCCCTTGAAAAACAAGAAGATCCGTTTGAATTGCAGTTTCAATCAGAGTGTGGCAAATATCCCAATCCTGTATACACCGGCGATAACCTTAAAAATGAATAATTTTCCTGAGTGAAGACCAGTAAAGATTTCACCTCAATTACTCCAATATTATTAAATGATCGAAAAACAATACATCAATCATTTTGAGATCCTCGGGGAGAAAATAGCTGACAATAACAGCTATCCTTTTAATATACCGGCTTTACGAAACATTACAAAAATTGACCTGCATCCTAATGTAACTTTTATCATTGGCGAAAACGGAACAGGAAAGTCAACCTTACTTGAGGCCCTTGCTGTACAATATGGTTTTAACGCTGAGGGAGGGTCCAAGAATTTTTCTTTTTCTACCCAAAGAACCGATTCTCCACTTTCAGCCTGTATCCGGATCGGGAAAGGTATCAGCACTCCTAAAGACGGGTTCTTCTTAAGAGCAGAATCTTTTTATAATGTGGCCTCCTATCTTGATCAGCTTCAAAAGGAAGATGGAAGAGCATTACGATCTTATGGTAACAAATCGCTTCATCAACAATCTCATGGAGAATCCTTTTTCTCACTTTTTATGAATCGGCTGGGCGGGACCGGCCTTTATATATTTCACGAGCCGGAAGCCGCTCTTTCGGCGCAACGTCAACTGGCGTTCCTGGTGCGTCTTCATGAGCTGGTAAATATGAAAAGCCAATTTATAATTGCCACGCACTCCCCCCTCCTTTTATCTTACCCTCATTCAAAAATTATTGAGTTAACGGATTCCGGTTGTAAAATCACCAGGTTTCCGGATACTGAACCATTTATCGTCCACAAGGCATTCCTGAATGACCCGGCCCATATGTTGAAGGAGCTGGGCATAGATTGAGGTTAAAAAATATGATAACCAGTCATTTAAACAATATTTCCAGGAAAAATATCAATAATGCGTCATGTATATATAAAACAAGAGTGTACCGTTTGAGCAGGCATCTTAACAATGATGTGCGGGTTGACGGATTTTTTAGGCCGATAACATCATTATAAATATTTTTGACAGGCATACCCTGCAACGGCATGTGGCTAAACAAAGTCAAAAAATATTTGTTCCTTACACCATGGCCGTTGACCAAACGGAACTGATTTTATTATGCGTATACTACTCCACTATCTGAAACCCTATAAATGGCTGGTTGCTTTTGCATTGTTTTTAGCAGCGGTGAACCAGATCTTCTCCTTATTTGCCCCCATGATCAGCGGGAACCTGCTGGATATGTTTGCCAATCATCCCCATCATTATGATAAAGCCCGAACATTGCCGCGTACTGAAAGCAGCTATTTATGGGGGGGCGACGGCTATCACGGGGTATTCTTTTATTTATTTTTATTGATTGGTACCGCGATGGTGAGTCGCATTGCCAAAGCCTTCCAGGATTATTTTGTGAATGTGGTGATTCAAAAATTTGGCGCCACCATTTTTACCGACGGCCTGAAGCACTCCATGCGCCTGCCCTACCAGGATTTTGAAGATCAGCGAAGCGGTGAAACCCTATCTATATTAACCAAGGTTCGCACAGACACCGAAAAGTTTATCAGCAGCTTTGTGAATGTATTTTTTGTGATCATTGTGAGCATTGTGTTTGTATCCATCTATGCGTTCCGGCTGCATTGGACCATTATGCCGGTTTACGCCCTGGGTATATTTTTCATTGCATTGGTGACCAGCCTGCTGAGTAAAAAGATAAAATATATCCAAAAGAACATCGTAAAAGAGACAACGGCCCTTGCCGGTACCACCACCGAAAGCCTGCGTAATATAGAAATTGTAAAAAGTCTTGGGTTAACCGGGCAGGAAGTAAACCGCCTTAATAATAATACCTTTAAAATTCTTAAGCTGGAATTAAAAAAAGTAAGAAGCGTACGGTCCCTGAGTTTTATACAGGGAACCCTGGTGAACTTTTTACAGCAGGTGATTGCATTTACCCTGCTCTGGCTGATTTTTAAGGATTCTATTACGCCCGGTGAGTATTTATCCCTTAGCTTTTATGGATTTTTCCTGTTTGGTCCTATGCAGGAAATAGGCAATGTGATACTTTCTTTTCGTGAAGCAGAAGCTTCTTTACAGAACTTCCATAACCTGATGCTGAAAAAAAGCGAGCCCAAACCGCTCCATCCCCAACCATTGGGCATACTGGAAGAATTAGAATTCAAAAACGTTTCGTTCCAGCACCAGACGGCCCAGTTTAAAGCGCTTGAAAACATCTCTTTTGATGTAAAAAAAGGAGAAACCATTGCCTTTGTAGGTCCAAGTGGGTCTGGTAAAAGCACTTTGGTTAAATTACTGGTAGGTTTATATCGGCCTAAAGAAGGCACTATTTATTATGATGGTATTAACGGCGATGATATTGATTTCGACGAACTAAGAAGGCAGATCGGTTTTGTGACACAGGACACACAGCTTTTTGCCGGAACCATACGTGAAAATTTGTTATTTGTAAACCCCGAAGCCACCGAAGAGCAATTGCAGACAGCCTTACGAAAAGCCAGTTGCACGGCTTTACTGGAACGTGCAGGCAATGGCGTAGATACCGTTATCGGCGAAAGCGGTTTAAAGCTCAGCGGCGGCGAAAAGCAACGTATTGCAATTGCCCGGGCTTTGTTAAGAAATCCGCACCTGCTCATTTTTGACGAAGCCACGTCAGCATTGGATTCCATCACTGAAGAACAAATAACTGAAACGATACGGGAAGTATCGTCCAAAGGCAGCCAGATTACTGTTCTGATTGCCCACAGGCTCAGCACCATCATGCATGCCGATCGCATTTATGTACTGGAACGGGGCGAAGTAGCTGAAACCGGGAGTCATCAAGAGCTGATTGAAAGAAAGGGCTTATATTATGCCATGTGGCGGCAGCAGATTGGTGAAAGAAGAACACAAAAAGCACCTGTAGCTTAAACAACATTAACCCTTTATTAAAATTAATTTCAGCCGTATTTGCCTTAGCTTTACGCCATGCAATTACCGGCAAAAAACTTACTGACTTCTATATTGGGAGCCTTGCTGCTTTGGGCGGCATGGCCCACCTCACCACTTACCCTGCTGATTTTTGTAGCCTGGCTACCCCTGCTTTTTTTATCGGATCGCAGTATTAGCTGGAGGTACTATTTCGGGTATACGTATATCCACATGGTGCTATGGAATGTGCTCACCACTTGGTGGGTGGCCAAAGCCAGTGTGATAGGAGGCGTTAGTGCTTTTTTCGCCAATAGCCTGATCATGTGCGTACCCTGGCTGCTCTACTATTTCACCACAAAATATGTTAAGGGATTTCTGGGCAGCTTGTCCATAGTGGCTTACTGGATGGCTTTTGAATACCTGCACCACAATTGGGACCTGAGTTGGCCCTGGCTTACATTGGGCAATGCTTTTGCTACACATCCCGGATGGATACAGTGGTATGAGTACACAGGCGCTTCTGGAGGAAGCTTATGGATACTGTTGAGTAATGTTCTTATTTTTCATGTATTGAAACTATATAGCCGGGAAGGTAGAACACCTCGTTATTTCAGGAATATAGCTGCATGGCTGCTTTTGCTTTTCGCTCCTATCTTTTTTTCTTTCCTGATAAAAAATAACCTGACACTACTGCATAATAAATATAATGTGGTGGTAGTGCAGCCCAATATAGATCCCTATGAAAAGTTTGGTACGGGATCAGAGCAGGAACAATTGCAAAAGCTCATCAATTTATCAAAGAAAGAAATAGATGCCAATACAGCTTTGGTCGTATGGCCTGAAACAGCTATACCCAAACAAACAAGCGAAGACCAGTTAAAAGAAGATTTTTTCTTATCGCCACTATGGAGCTTTCTGAAAGAAAATCCCCACATTAACCTGCTTACCGGATTAGAAGGATACAGAGAGTTTCCCGCTAAAGTTAGCCGTTTTGCCAAGCCTTTCAGAGGCGGTGGCGGTTATTACGAAATGTATAATACGGCATTGATGCTGGATAGTGCCCAAGCCCAGATCTATCATAAATCCAGGCTGGTACCCGGCGTGGAAGTCTTACCCGGTTTTTTAACCTTTATGGCTCCGGCTTTTGAAAAGTTTGGAGGTACCGGCGGAGGTTATGCCAAAGACACCAATACCCATGTGTTTACAACCAGTAACAATAGCTACAATGTTACACCAGCCATTTGCTATGAAAGTATTTATGGCGATTACCTGGCATCGTTTAACCGCAAAGGTGCCAACCTGGTTTGTATTATTACTAACGATGGTTGGTGGGGTG
>JBCNOR010000394.1:0-5262 GCA_039593785.1 Niabella sp.
CCCCTAAACAGATTACTACCAAGTCTACCGCTTACAATGCCAAATATTCTGGTGCTGTGGATGGTAACGTCGTGTATTACGGATTCAGCAGTGGAGCTTTATCGACAATTTAAAGATACGCGGTTCGTGGGGGCAAATGGGCGCAGAACCTTATTTCGGCGGCAACCTGGCTGAATATCAATTTATATCTTCCTATCCGTTTATCAATTATGTGCTGAACGATGCAGTGGTTCAGGCGCTTTATGAAACAAGGGTAGCCAATCAAAACTTTACATGGGAAATTGGCAACAACACTAATATTGGTTTAGATGCCGCATTTTTAAATAACCGCCTGGCCATAGAGCTGGATTATTTTTATAACTTAAGAGAGCGGGCACTTATAGCCGAAACGGGGCTGGTGCCTCAAAGCAGCGGCATTGCCAATAAGCTTCCTCCTACCAATAAAGGGAAAATGTCTAACCGGGGCGGTGAATTTAAAATATCCTGGAGCGATAATATAGGAGACATCAGTTATAACCTGAGCGTTAACGGTGGCTATGCCAAAAACAAAGTGCTTTATTCGAGCGAGCCGGCGGGTGTGCCCGAGTGGCAGCGCACTACGGGTAAACCTTATGGAACCAGTGGTTATACCATAGTGGCTTACCTGTATGATGGCGTATTCGAAAACCAGGCGGCTGTTGAAGCTAACACGATCGACTATTCGGCGCTCACCAATAATCTCCGGCCCGGTGATATGAGACTGAAGGATTATAACGGAGACAAGAAGATAACCGCAGATGATATGGTTGCGCTGGATAAAACACGCGACCCATTATTTACAGGTGGCTTTAACGGAGGCCTGCGATATCGCAATCTTGATTTTAGCTTTATGTTTCAGGGCGCTGCGGGTGGCATGTTATTCTTCGGCACAGAGTCCGGCGATATAGGCAATTACCTGCAATACTCTTTTGATCACAGGTGGACAGTTGACAATCAGAGCAGTGTTGATCCACGCATTGCCAGCCGGGGCAATACCTATTACACCGGTGGCGCCGCCGCAAGAAACACCTATTTCCTTAGAAGCAGCAATTACCTGCGACTTAAGAACCTGGAGCTGGGTTATTCAGTTAATATGCCTGAACGTATAAGAGACGTGATCAGCAACATCAGGATATTCGCCAACGGGCAAAATATTATCACCTGGGATAAAATGAAATTATGGGATCCGGAAGCTACCAGTACCAATGGTCAATACTACCCTCAATCCAGGATTTTTAACATAGGCGCAACCGTAACTTTTTAAGGTCCATTTGCTCACCAACAATAAACTCTTACAAATGAAACGATATATAATTCAGTGCTATTCAGCAGCGATACTGGTACTAACAGGAATTACCAGTTGTCAAAAGGACTTTCTTGACATTAACCCAACCGACCAGGTACCTGCTGAAACCACCTGGCAGGACGGGGCACTGGCTGAAGCTTTTGTAACCGGCATATATAACCAGTACCTGGGTGTGGGCGGGTTTACCGAAGAAATGCTGGCCAGCTTTAGCGATGAAGCAGTGTTTACTCATACCGGCCGTAATATCAATACGGTAAATGAGGGAAGCGCCAGTCCCAGCGCTGTAGGATCGGTACCGGTAAGTTACCAGTGGCAAAACCTGTACAATGGGATCAGGGCTACTAATATTACTCTTGAAAAATTAGCTGATCCCAAAATTGATACGGCACTTGCCAACCGTTTAAAGGGAGAAGCCCATTTTTTAAGAGCCTTTTTTTACCAGCAATTACTCAGATATTACGGTGGCGTACCGCTGATAACCAAAACCTACGGACTTGATGAAGACTACAGCGCTGCACGAAATACTTACGAGGAGTGTGTGAATTATATAGTGGCTGACTGCGACTCGGCGGTTTGGCTGATCAATAACAAGGAAATGGCTAAAGGCCGCACCAGTGGCTTGGCGGCTATTGCACTTAAATCACGTGTGCTTACCTATGCAGCCAGCGACCTCCATTATCTGCCTTTGGCCACGGCCAAAATTCCCGAGCTGGCCAACCATCCTAAACCAGAGCTATTTGGTTATGCAGGCGGTAACCGTGCAGAAAGATGGCAAAAAGCCAGGCAGGCAGCACAGGAGGCCATGAGCCTGGGCACCGGTTATAAACTCGACCTTGCTGCTAAAGTGCCGGCCGAGCAGGGCAAATTAAATTATATGTCTATAGCTATGGCCGGATATAGTAAAGCGCCAGGGTTGGATGCCAATGCCGCTTCCGAAATCATTTGGGGACGTTATTATAATCTGAACGTCAATACCGGAGCAGGCGTAAGTATTGGGTTATACAACGGACCGAACGGGTATCATAACTGGGCGGGCAATACACCGATAGGTATTTTTGTAGACGATTTTGAAATGGAAGATGGCACTTCATTTAGCTGGAGTAATGCGGCACATAAGGCTGCCCCCTACAAAAACCGGGATCCCCGCTTTTATGCCACCGTTCTTTATGACGGGGCAGATTGGAAGCCGAGGAACCTGGTGTCGGGCAACGTAGACCCGGCTAACCAGATACAGACGGGCAAATATGACCTGATGCAGGGGGGGAATAAAATAACTTTTAACGGGTTGGATACAAGAAGCAGTTCAATAGAAGACTGGAATGGTAGCCGTACAGGGTATTATGTAAGAAAATTTACAGATCCCGACCCTAAAATTGCGGAAGCCAATACCAAGCAATTAATTCCATGGCCTTTCATCAGGTATACTGAAGTTGTTTTTAATTTTATTGAAGCCAGCCTGGAGCTTGGAGATGAAGCTGCTGCCAGAACCTGGCTGAACCGGATCCGGTTTCGCTCAGGTATGCCCGCCATTCCTGCAACCGAAACAGGACAAGCGCTTAAAGACCGGTATCGCCATGAAAAGCGAATAGAAATGAGCTTTGAGGAACAACGGTACCATGATGCACGACGTTGGCTGATCGCTCCTGAAACGCTTGGCAGAAAGGTGACGTTTATTAATATAACCGGTACTTTTAAAACTGGCAAACAGCAATCCAGCCCTTATAAGCACGATGAAGATGTGTATACCTATACCTACACGCCTGTAACGGATGAGGCGCACGAAAACCGGAAATGGGTGAACAAAATGTATTTTGCGCCCATTGCCCGCGACGAAATGAATAAAAATACCGCACTGGTACAAAACCCGGGATACTAAGCCTAATCCGGATTTTGATAACATAATACTTATTGAAAGGTTCGCCTGGCAACTGTTTTGCTGGGCGGGCTTTTTTTAAAAATGGTGCCGGGCATATCCGGGCTTTAGCTGTGCGTAGCAGAGCGCCGGGTACGTCATTAATCCATTTTTTCCACAACAGGCTCCCCGTCCAACAAATCAGGCTGCAATACGTTACTTTTGTCACGAGGAGTAATCATGGATAAATTTATTGTTTCAGCACGCAAGTACAGGCCCCAGAATTTTGATACCGTTGTAGGTCAGGGTCATATCACCACCACATTAAAGAATGCGATAAAGCAAAACCAGCTGGCGCATGCTTTCCTGTTTTGCGGTCCCAGGGGAGTAGGTAAAACTACCTGTGCCCGTATCCTGGCCAAAACCATCAACTGCGAAAATGCGACTCCCGACGGGGAAGCCTGTAATGAGTGTACTTCCTGCGTATCGTTTAATCATGGCAGTTCATTAAATATCCATGAATTGGATGCAGCCAGCAATAACTCTGTGGATGATATCCGTACATTGGTAGACCAGGTACGTTTTGCACCCCAGGCCGGCAAATACAAAGTATACATCATAGATGAGGTGCACATGTTAAGTTCGGCAGCCTTTAATGCCTTTCTTAAAACGCTGGAAGAACCACCCTCCTACGCCATTTTCATATTGGCAACCACCGAAAAACATAAAATTCTCCCCACTATATTAAGCCGCTGTCAAATATTCGACTTCAAACGCATCACTACCAATGATACGGTAGAACACCTCGAAAGCATTTGTGGCAAAGAGCATGTAAAAGCCGATAAAGCTTCCTTACAACTTATAGCCCAGAAAAGTGAAGGCTGTATGCGTGATGCGTTGAGTATTATGGATAAAATAGTGAGCTTCAGCAATGGCGAAGTAAGCTATAACAGCACGCTGGAGCACCTGAACATACTGGACGAGGATTATTATTTCCGGTTAATGGACTATATGCAGCAGCAGGACCTGGCCAGCGCCATGCTTTTATTTGATGATATTAACCGCAAAGGTTTTGAAGGCGACCTGGTATTGAACGGGATGGCGGCTTTTATTCGCAACCTGCTGGTAAGCAAGGACGAAAAAGTAGTGGCGCTACTGGACACTGTGGAGAGTTTCAGGGAAAAATATCTTACTACAGCACAACAAATTCCTACGGCGCTGTTAATTAGTGCTCTGAATATTTTAAACGAGTCGGAGATCAATTACCGGTCGGCCCGTAATAAAAGACTGCATGTAGAGCTCACTTTAATTAAGCTCTGCTACCTGCAGCAGGCCATGCAACTCTCACTGGAAGAAAATTCAGTGTCAAAAAAAAAACTAGTTGAGTCAAAAGGAGCTTTAGCGTTCAGGCAGATTCAACCGGTACTTTTAAGGGAAAGGCCAGCGCAATCCCGGCAGGCAGCACCGCCGGCAGCTAAACTGACCATTGCTGATGAACCGGTTAAGATACCGCAGCAACCTGTAATAAAAACACCCCCGGTTTCCCAGGCACCTGGATTCAACCAGGGCTCAATCCCTGCTCCTACGGCCGGGAAAAAGCTGAGCAGCCTGGAAAAGCTCCGGCAGCAATTCAAGGAAATTGCCCCAGAAAAAGAAGATCAGCCGCTGCAAGAAGCTACGCTTGTAGAAGCCTGGCAGAAATTCACGCAACTGTTAAGAGATAACCGCAACCCGGCCGCCCAAAGTTTTTCACTGGCTACTGTTGAGATCCTGGATGCCAACTCTTTTAATGTGTACACTTCCAATCCGCTGGAAAACCGTTTTGTAGAGATCACCAAAAATGAAGCCGCTGAATTTTTAAAGAAAGAATTACAAAACACCCAATTGCAGCTCTTTAACCTGATTGACGCAAACCGGCAGCCGGTACAACAGGAAGTAGTAGAGCGTCCATTGTCTGTAGTAGAACAATACCAGAAAATGATCGCAAAATACCCTTTAGTTCAACAATTGAAGGATAAGCTCAAGCTGGAACTGGGACGTTAGCGCTCTGAATCAGAAACTTCGAACTAATATTGATATTAGGCAT
>JBCNOR010000395.1:0-5255 GCA_039593785.1 Niabella sp.
TTTTAACACAGGTAGTATTTGAGCTCTGTATTTACAGGGCCATTTATGCAGGAGATATCCCTGAGCACAATACCTTCCAGTTTGTTTTGCTGGTAGCAGCTTCTGTTTTTATCGCGGCAGCGGGATACATCATCAACGACTACTTTGATATCAATATAGACCTGGTGAATAAGCCGGATAAAATGATTTTAGATAGGAAGCTGAGCCGCCGCTGGGCGCTGGCCTGGCATCTGGGTTTAAGCGCTGCCGGTATCATTTGTACAGCCCTTGCCGTAAATGTTTTTGCGCGCTGGTACCTCGTGATTGCCAACCTGGTTTGTGTAATTTTATTGTGGTTTTATTCTGCCAGATTTAAAAAAGACCTGTTAATAGGAAATATAATTGTATCCCTGCTAACAGCCTGGACGATCATAATTATCTTTCTTTCCAAATATTCTCTTCAGCATGCTTTTAATCATACCGATCCCGGGCAGATAAGGTTATTCAGGTTTGCAATTCTTTATGCAGGGTTTGCATTTATTATTTCACTCATAAGAGAAGCAGTGAAAGATATAGAGGATATGCCGGGAGATCAGAAGTTTGGTTGTAAAACCATGCCGATAGTTTGGGGTATTAACGCCACCAAGGTATATGTTACTGTATGGCTAACTATTCTCATCATCATGCTATTGGTTATACAGTTCTATGTTTTACAATTCAGGTGGTGGTGGGCAGTAGTGTATTGCTTTGTGGCTATTGTTTTGCCACTATTATACATTTTTAGAAAGCTGCTGAGCGCGCAATCAACATCCGATTACCACCAACTAAGCAGTTATACCAAAATGGCGATGCTCACCGGTATTTTATCAATGTTGCTTTTTTATATTTATTTGTAGTTTTTTTATGGCTGATTCAATTGTACTGGCATCCTCATCACCCCGAAGAAAGCAATTGCTTGAATGGGCCGAAATAGCTTTTGAAGTAATAGTAAAACCTGTAGATGAAACTTTTCCTGTTGGCGTAAAAAGTACCGAAGCCGCGATACATATTGCACTGAAAAAGGCCAATGCGGTGCAGGAGGAGCTAGGTGCAGATAGAATAATTGTTGCAGCAGATACGGTGGTGGTATTAAACGAAAAAATTATTGGTAAGCCTGCTGATCAACAGGAAGCGATTGATACCCTGACTCAATTACAGGGAAAGACGCACGAGGTGGTAACCGGCGTTGCTATTTTAAAAGGAGAAAAACAACTGCTTTTTGCAGATGTAACGGAAGTTACCTTTAACCCGCTGACACCCGAACAGATATTGTTTTACGTAGAGAAGTATCAACCCTATGATAAGGCAGGTGCTTACGCGATCCAGGAATGGATCGGTGTGGTAGGTATCCGGTCAATAAAAGGAGATTTTTATAATGTAATGGGGTTGCCTGTTAACAGGGTTGTTCAGGCATTGGCTAATATTTAATATCTTTATAGGGAGAACGATCACCTATAAAAGATACCTATGAACGAAAACCTGCTGCAGTTTATATGGAGATTTCAATACTTCAATAAACTAAACCTGTTTACTGTACAGGGCGAGCCTGTAGAGATCATTCATCCCGGAACGCTCAATACCAATCAGGGCCCTGATTTCAGCAATGCAAAAATTAAAATAGGTCCTACCTTATGGGCCGGTACTGTTGAATTGCATATTAGAACTTCCGACTGGTTAAAGCACGGGCATAACGGGGATGATAATTATAAAAGCGTTATT
The DNA here is from genome assembly GCA_039593785.1 of Niabella sp. Lineage (GTDB taxonomy): Bacteria > Bacteroidota > Bacteroidia > Chitinophagales > Chitinophagaceae > Niabella. The sequence goes on from JBCNOR010000395.1 coordinate 1,738, forward strand.
CTGCATGTGGTTTATGAAGATGATGTAACCCGAAATAACCTGCCCGTGCTGGAACTTTCTGGACTGATACCCGGTATCCTTATAAGACGTTATAATAGCCTGATGCTTTCTCAACGGTTTATTGCCTGTGAAGAACTCATACATACAGTAGACGGGCTGATTATAAACAGTTGGAAAGACAGGCTGGTTGCTGAAAGACTTTCTCGTAAAGCAACGCAGATAGACGATTATTTATCCCGCAATAAGCAGCACTGGGAGGAAAGTTTCTGGTGGCTGCTGGCCCGTAATTTTGGAACAAAAACCAATGCTGAGGCCTTTGAAGCTATTGCAAAAAGTATTTCTATAAAATTGCTGGCGCGGCATAAAAGTAATCTGATACAATTAGAAGCTTTATTGCTCGGACAGGCCGGACTTTTAAACAGGGCAAAGTACCAGGACAAGTATGTATTATTACTGCACAAGGAATACAGCTTCTTAAAAATAAAATACAAACTCCGGCCGGTTGTCTTCCCCGTACATTTTCTCAGGATGCGGCCCGGTAATTTTCCAACGATCCGCCTGGCTCAGTTAGCGGCTTTGATATATAATTCGGCCCATCTTTTTTCCCGTATTGTGGAAGAGCCCGAGCTCACTGTGGTAAAAAAATGGTTTGAGGTTGCTCCTAATGATTTCTGGAACTATCATTACACTTTAATTGATGATCCTAAGTTTCTGAAAAAGCCAATAGGAGAGGACATGGTCAATAACCTTATCATTAATACGGTAGTGCCCATGCTATTTGCTTATGGTAACAAACATCATAAGGGAGAGATAAAGGAGAAAGCTTTAAAATGGCTGGAGGCGGTGTGCGCCGAAAGAAATTCAGTAACACGAGGTTTCCAGCAATTGGGTGTTCTAAATAAAAATGCCTATGACTCACAAGCGTTCGTTGAATTGAAAACACAGTATTGCAATTTGAAAAAATGCCTCAGCTGTGCTATCGGAAACGCTGTGATTAAGAGTAAATAACAGGAAAATATCCAACCGCAGCATAAAGAATTGCCTGCAATTTAAAAGCGCCTGGTCAACATTTGTTTGGCAATAATGCAACCATATTGGCACGTCATTTGTCTAAGTATGCAAAATCTGTAGTGACGATGAACCGATGATTATTTTCTTTTAAGAAAGCTCAGTCACATCGTTTACACAATATTTGAAAACTAAAAAGTATACTGATGAAAACAGGAAAAGCAATTTTAATCGGAGCGGCCTTATTATTTACAACAGCAGCGGTACACGCACAAAGCATGAAGAACATGATCAAAATAGGCGCGTTAGCTGGTGCGTCAGTTCCATCCAATAATTCGGCAGCAGCCGCCGGCCTGGATGTGGCTTATCAAAACCTGGTAACCCCACATTTCGGTTTAGGTGTAGCAACAGGGTACCAGCATCATTTCGGAAAAGAAAATGATGTTAACGGAACCAAATTAGATAACAACAGTTTCGGAGTGGTGCCTGTAGCGGCTTTAGTAAGATACTACCCCAAAGCGGAAGGTATTTACATTGGCACCGATTTAGGTTACGGTGTTATCACGGGCGATGAAAGAGTAGCAACGAATTCGACAGTTGCGCGCCCTGACGGTGGTTTTTATTTAAAGCCTGAAGTGGGTTACCATAACCGTAACTGGAACATTTTTGCCCACTATTCAAAAGTATTTACCGGCGATAAAGGAACTATAAACGTAGGCAATGCTTCCCAAAAATACAATACCGGTATTATTGGTGTGGGACTAGCTTACAATATTGGCCTTGGTGCCGGCAGGTAAAAAAAGTCTTACACTAACCAAACCCATATCTTATCCTTAGTCCGGCTGTTAACCACAGCCGGATTTTTTGTTGAGCTATTGCAGGCTGTCACCCCCTTAAACTTAAACCTTCAACTTTTCAATTTTCATCGCTACTTTTGCGCGATGCGAAAGTTAAGTATGGAGGAATTGGGCCGCAAATCGGTGGATGAGGTCAAAGCATCTGCCAAAATTCCAATTATCGTAGTGCTCGAGAACATACGCAGTGCCTATAATGTAGGGAGCGTATTCAGAACCAGTGATGCATTTCTGGTTGAAGCTATATATATAACCGGCTATTCGGCGAAACCGCCACATAAGGAAATAAAAAAAACTGCCCTGGGCGCTGAAGATTCAGTAAACTGGATGCATTTTGCCAATGCTGCTGAGGCTATAGCCGATTTACGGGGTAGAAATTATAATGTATACGCAATAGAACAGGTTGAAAACAGTACGCATTTACATGAACTGGAATGGGTGCCAGGCGGGCCCATCGCTATTGTTCTGGGCAACGAGGTAACGGGTGTTGAGCAAACCACCATTGGCTTATGCGATGGCTGTATCGAAATACCTCAATTGGGCATGAAGCACTCACTGAACATTGCTACGGCAGCCGGCGTTGTGTTGTGGGAATTAGTTAGCAGGATACTAAAAAGTGAGAAAAATGTCAACAGCTAAAAAATATTTAAGTCTTATCAAGTTTTCGCATACCATTTTTGCGATGCCCTTTGCTATTATCGGGTTTTTCCTGGGTGTCACATCCTATGACTATTTGTTTTCATTTTGGTCTTCCAGTCCTAGTTATTGGTCTGCTGGAATGTCCAAGGATTTTTTTGCGGGCTATCCACAAACTGTCGAGCAGATATTGTTAAGATTGCTGCTGGTTATATTGTGTATGATCTTTGCCCGCAGCGCGGCTATGGCTTTTAACCGCTATCTGGACAGGAGCTTTGACGCCAGGAATCCGCGTACGGCAGTGAGGGAAATTCCTGCCGGCATATTAAAGGCCGACAGGGTTTTATGGTTTACCATTATTAACTCGCTGCTGTTTGTGATCTGTACTTATTTTATCAATTCCATTTGCTTCTATCTTTCTCCCATTGCTTTGGCAGTAGTGTTGGGATACAGCTATACCAAGCGCTTTACTCCTTTATGTCACCTCGTGCTGGGCCTGGGGTTGTCTCTGGCTCCTATAGGCGCTTACCTGGCTGTGACGGGCCGCTTCGACCTGTTGCCCATACTTTTTTCTTTTGCCGTTATTTTTTGGGTAAGTGGCTTTGATATCATTTATGCGTTGCAGGACGAGGAGTTTGATAAAAACAACGACCTGTATTCCATCCCCTCGGTATTGGGCAAAAAGAAAGCTTTGCATGTTTCTGAATTGTTGCACGTGTTAAGCGCAGCCTGCGTGATCATTGCCGGTTTTATCGGGCAGTTTGGATGGTTATACTGGGGCGGTATTGCGGTGTTTGCCGGCATGCTTTTTTACCAGCATAGTATTGTAAAACCTAACGACCTGCGCAGGGTGAACCTGGCATTCATGACTGCTAACGGGATCGCGTCGGTGGTTTTTGCAATTTTTGTAGTTATAGATTTATTTGTTCATCATTACCAGTCAATAAATCCGTAACCTATGTCAAGATTACTCTGTATCGATTATGGTCTGAAGAGAACGGGGATAGCCGTTACGGACCC
>JBCNOR010000396.1:0-5247 GCA_039593785.1 Niabella sp.
GAGATCATCAAAGGTTTTGAACCTAATTGCGTGTCAGCTACGGATCATTATTTCCTCGATAGTATAAAGCGTTATATTCAACAGGATGATCCCTATTGCCTCTTTATAATGAGCATTAATCCGCACGCCCCGTGGACAGTGGGCGATCCTTCGGAATTTAATGCCCGTAAGCTTGTTTTACCCGGTCATTGGGTTGATACGGATCTCACCAGGGAACAATTTTGTAAGTACCTGGCCGAGGTAAGAGTGCTGGACAACCAGGTAGGTGAAATAATGAACTTGCTGAAGGAGACCGGTGAGCTGGACCATACCATTGTTATATTCCTGGGTGAACAAGGTCCCCAGTTTCCCGGGGGTAAGTGGAATTTATATGACAACGGCCAAAAGAGTTCAATGATCGTTCGCTGGCCGGGGGTAACACAACCCGGATCACAAACCGATGCCATTGTTCAGTATGAAGATATAACCCCTACGCTGATCGATATTGCGGGAGCTGCAGCCATCAGGCAGCTCGATGGTAAAAGTTTTAAACCTGTTTTAGAAGGTAAAAAGTCTGTACACAGGCAGGTAGCTTATGGTATTCACAATAATATCCCGGAAGGACCGGCTTATCCTATCCGGAGCATCAGGGATAATGATTATAAATTACTGATGAACCTGACACCTGACTCCTTGTATACAATAAAGTACATGATGAATTTACAACGCCGGGAGCTGGCATGGACCACCTGGGTTGCAAAGGCGGCCCATAGCGCATCCGATAAAAAATTAGTTGATAGAATTACACACAGACCGGCGGTTGAATTATATAGTATCAAAAATGATCCCTATGAATTAAACAACTTAGCTGCAGACCCGGGGTATAGCGCTGTTGTGAAGAAGTATAGTGAGCAGCTCAGGCAATGGATGCATGACCAGGGTGATAAAGGTATATTGATGGACCGGCCGATCAAAAGGGTAAAAAGCAAGGGGCAGTCTTTGAAATGAACTTTACCTACCTCTTTTTTATTAAAAATGCACCTGTAAATTTTTTAAGATGAGTAAACATATATCATCGCTGCTGTTGTGGTTAACCTTATCTGCCTGCGCTGCCGCACAGGATAAGCGGCCGAATATTATCCTGATCATGGCAGATGATATGGGGTTTTCGGATATAGGCTGTTACGGCGGAGAGGTGCAAACTCCCAACCTGGATAAGCTGGCTCAAAATGGCCTTCGGTTGAAACAGTTTTATAACAGCGCAAGATGTTGCCCGAGCCGCGCTGCCCTTTTGACGGGTTTGTACCCACATCAGGCGGGCATTGGTCATATGACTAATGATCCGGAAGATAGCACGGCTTTTAATTATGGGGTGCTTGCATACCAGGGCGATATAAATAACCAATCTGTTACCATTGCGGAAGTATTAAAGTCGGCCGGTTACCAAACTTTGATGACCGGGAAATGGCACCTCGGTTACCATGATCCTTCCAGGTGGCCGCTGCAGAGGGGGTTTGATAAGTATTATGGTATTCTTGCAGGAGCTTCCAATTATTTTCATCCGACGGGTGAGCGGGGGCTTACATTAATGAATAAAAGGGTAGAGCCTGAGGGCGATGATTTTTATATTACCGATGCTTTTACCAACTATGCAATTAAGTTCATCAATGAAAATAAGTCGGCTCAGCAAAAAAGGCCATTCTTCCTTTACCTGGCTTACACCAGTCCTCACTGGCCGCTCAACGCATTGCAGGCCGACGTTAATAAATATAGAAATAAATACAAGGCAGGTTGGAGTGTATTACGGAAAGCACGGTTTGACCGGATGAAGCAAATGGGTATTATTGACGATAACCTGGAGTTGAGCAGTGCTGACGGTTTGGATTGGGATCGTCTTTCGCCGGAGAAAAAAGATGAAATGGATCATCGTATGGCGCTGTACGCTGCGCAAATTGACAGGATGGATCAGAACATTGGCAAACTGATCGCTACACTGGAAGCCAATGGTGATCTGGAAAATACCCTTATTATGTTTGTAGCTGATAATGGCGCCTGTGCTGAAGGCGGGCAATTGGGAGGTGGAAGCAAGGAGTTATTAGGAACCAGGGAAGGATATTTTTTAAGTTATGGCCAGTCATGGGCGAATGTGTCCAATACGCCTTTTCGCAGATACAAGCATTGGGTGCATGAAGGAGGTATGAGCAGTCCGCTCATTATACATTGGCCATCTAAAATGGCTGCTACGGTAAAAGGACGGCTGACTGATCAGTACGGCTTTTTCCAGGATATTATGGCTACATGTGTGGAAGCAGCCAAAGCCACTTATCCGAAAAAATTTAAGGAGCATATGATAGTGCCTATGCAGGGAACCAGTCTCTTACCGCTGGTTTCAGGCAAAGACAAGCCCGTTCATCTACATCCCATTTTTTGGGAACATGAAGGCAACGCAGCAGTGAGAATTGGAGACCTGAAGCTGGTAAAAGCCTATGATCCTCAACAAAGCAACAAGTGGGAACTCTATGATCTGAATAAAGACCGCTCTGAGTTACATGATTTGGCGGCATCGAGGCCCGGGCTTGTAAAAGAGTTATCTCAGAAGTACGATAGTTGGGCAAAAAAGGTTGGCGTTATGCCTTATGATGAAGTGCTGCGTATACGAAAAAATAAGACCCGCAAATAGCGGCCGCGTATAAATGTTGTATCCTGGCAGCAAGGCTTAGTAAAGCTTTTGCAAACCGGGTTCCTATATGTTGCAGACCGTTGAGGTTTGCCCGTTGCTTAGAACGAATCTCTAATATCTATTTATGTTAAAAACAATTTTCGGTATTGCAGTGATGGTAAGTTGCAGCGCATTATTAAAGGCCCAGCAATGGCGCATGCAGCCTGTGTCGTTAAGTACGGAATGGGCGCAAAAAGTTACACCTCAAAACGTCTGGCAACAATATCCAAGACCACAATTAAAACGCCAGGCATGGATGAACCTGAACGGGCTGTGGGATTATAGTATTGTTCCCCAAAACAAACCGGCACCAGAAAAATATGATGGTAAAATATTGGTGCCTTTTTGCGTGGAGTCAGCCTTATCCGGTGTAAAAAAGGCTTTTTCACCCCGGGAGCGGCTTTATTACAAAAGAAGTTTTAAAATACCTGATGGCTGGAAGGGAAAGGATGTGGTACTAAACTTTGATGCAGTGGACTGGTCTGCCGCTGTATGGGTAAATGGTGCCTGGGTGGGCGCGCATAAAGGAGCCTACGATCGTTTTTCTTTTAATATAACTGCTTATTTAAAGGCATCGGGTGCACAGGAAATAGTGGTAGCTGTAGATGATCCTTCGAGTGAAGGAACGCAGGCAAGGGGTAAACAGCAACTTTCTCAGCACGGCATCTGGTATACCCCGGTTAGTGGTATCTGGCAAACGGTTTGGCTGGAAGCAGTATCGGGCGACGCCTGGATCAGCGAAGTGCGTACGGCAACAGATATTGACAAGGGTACCGTAAGTATTATACCCCTGGCTAACCGTCCTTTAAGACCGGATTATGTTGCAGTGGTTGACATTATAGCTGGTGGAAAGAGAATTCAGACCGTTAGGACACCGGCAAACAAACAGGTTGAAATACCTTTGGAGCAGGCAAAATTGTGGTCGCCGGAAAGTCCTTATTTATACGATCTGCAGCTAACGCTTTTGAATAAGGAAGGAAAAGAGATAGACCGGGTGAGCAGCTATTTCGGGATGAGAAAAATAAGCGTAGAAACAAAGGACGGCCTGAAGTATATTTTTCTGAACAATAAACCGGTATTCCAGTATGGTACTTTGGATCAGGGCTGGTGGCCGGATGGTTTACACACACCACCTTCGGAGGAAGCAATGATCTTTGATATCGTAAAGACTAAGGAAATGGGATTTAATATGATTCGTAAGCATATTAAGGTGGAGCCGGATTTATGGTATTATCATTGCGATCAATTAGGTATGTTGGTTTGGCAGGATATGCCGTCGGGCATGGCTATTGAGCAAAACGGAAATGACAAACCCTTTCATTTACAGCACGTGGGTAGAAACGGACCTGATTTACATAGGGATGCCGAAAGCGCTGCACAATTTGAATGGGAGCTCAGAAGAATGATCGATCAGCATTATAGCATGCCAAGCATTGTAACCTGGATACCCTTAAATGAAGGATGGGGGCAATACGCCACAGCAAGACTTGCAAAAACGATTAAGATGCTCGACTCAACCCGGCTGGTTAACGCTGTAAGCGGATGGGCTTTACGACCTGTAGGAGATATGCTTGATATACATACCTATCAAACTACGGTAGATACACCGCCTTTGCCCAAAGACAGGGCCAGTGTAATTGGAGAGTTCGGGGGTATCGGTTATCCCCTGGAAGCACATTTGTGGAACCCATCTATGAGGAACTGGGGATACCAAACTTATCAGTCGGCGCCCGAATTATTGAAGAACTATAAACACAAGTTTGACCAGATTGTAGAGATGAAGAAAAATAAAGGGCTCTCGGCCGCGGTGTATACGCAAACTACCGATGTTGAAGGTGAAGTAAACGGGCTCATGACCTACGACCGGAAAGTAATAAAAATCCCTGTGCAACAGTTAAAGGAAATACACGCGGCCTTAAATAATGAATAAAGAGCAGATGCTTTAATATGTTGTCTATTCATTAAACTGTGGTAATTTACTAAAGTGCATCTATTTCGAACTTAAAAAAGATTAAATGTATCAACTGATTCAGGAAATTAAAAGGAAAACACAACCGGTATTACTTTTATCGCTGCTGGTATTACTAATGATAAAGGGTACCTATGCTCATGCCCAGGCAAAGCAGCCCAATGTTATCGTAATTTTAGTAGATGACATGGGATACGGCGATATAGGGAGCTTTGGCGGAAATTTTGTTCCAACACCCCATTTAGACCAACTGGCAAAAGGTGGTTTAAAACTGGAGCGTTATTACAGCGCCGCACCTATTTGTTCACCTTCAAGGGCGGGCATATTAACTGGTAACTACCCGGGCCGGTGGAATTTCTGTACCTTTTTAGCTACCAAAGAGCATAACAGGAAAGCGGAGCAAACGGATTTTCTTTCTACCGAAGCTCCTTCCATAGCCAGGTTTTTCAAAAAAGCGGGGTATGCAACCGGTCATTTTGGAAAATGGCATTTGGGTGGCGGGCGTGATGTATTGAATGCGCCGGCCTTCAGTGAGTATGGGTTTGATGAGCACGCAAGTACTTATGAAAGTCCCGAGCCC
>JBCNOR010000397.1:0-5235 GCA_039593785.1 Niabella sp.
GGACCATAGCCGCAATGGGGCCATTAACGATTTTATACACTTCTATCAACTAATAGATGTATTAATTGTAGATGATGTGCAGTTTTTCAGCAAGGCCGAAAAATCACAGGATGCTTTTTTTGCGATATTCAACCATTTGCATCAGTCTGGCAAACAGCTTATTCTTACATCCGATAAATCACCTAAAGACCTTGACGGAGTACAGGAACGTTTATTAAGCCGCTTCAGATGGGGGCTTAGCGCCGATCTTCAGATCCCCGATTATGAAACCCGTATTGAGATACTTGAAAGGAAGATGAAGGCTGATGGATTAGATATGCCGAAAGAAGTGGTGAAGTATATTGCCTATAATATCAACAGCAATGTAAGAGAGCTCGAAGGCGCCCTGATCTCCCTGTTAGCCCAATCTTCATTGAATCGCAGGGATATCGACCTGGAGCTGGCCAAGAAGGTGTTGCGCAACTTTATTAAATCATCAAGCAAAGAAATTACGATCGATACTATCCAGAAGATGGTATGTGATTATTTCGATGTGGCTTACGATAAGTTATTACAAAAGACCCGTAAACGCGAAATTGTGCAGGCCCGCCAGATCACGATGTACCTGGCCAAAGCCTTTACTAAAAATAGTTTGAAGACTATTGGTGAACATTTTGGCGGACGTGATCATACTACCGTAATACACTCCTGCCAAACCGTTAAAGACCTGATGGATACCGATGCATTGTTCCGTGAGAATGTGCTGGAGCTCCACCAGAAAGTACAATTGGCAGCGATGTAAAATTGCTCAAAAAAACATTTTTGAAGAGCGCATAATCTTGAAGTTTTTCCCTTATATTTGCATCCCTTTTGGTGAGGTGGATGAGTGGCTGAAATCAGTAGTTTGCTAAACTGCCGTACGGGTTAAACTGTACCGCGGGTTCGAATCCCGCCCTCACCGCCAAAAGTTAAAAGGTCTGAAGTAGCTACTTCAGACCTTTTAACTTTAAGTAGGTTTGGATTAATGAATAGCGCCTTGCGTTATCATGGATCAAGTCAAATTTTTGGGGGATTGGTTAAAAATATTTGTATTTGCATTTAATTAAAGCGAGTATAAATTGGAAGCGTTAAAGGATTTGATGGGTTATTTATTGCCGGCAGGAACACTGGAATATTTTGAGCTGGTTAATGTGCTAAAAGATAAAGAAGGGTTAGTGTTGTTTTTAGAAGAGAAGAACCAGATACCCCAGGAATATAAAGATCAAAAATTTCATTCTAAAGGATTTTACCCGGAAGTAAGAGTTCAGGATTTTCCAATTCGGGAACATAAGGTAATGTTAAGCATCAGGCGTCGTCGATGGGAGGATCCCCAAACTGGTGCTATAGTGTCGCGCGACTGGGATCTGGTAATGAAAGGTACACGGCTAACTAAAGAGTTTGCCGCTTTTTTAAAAGAAGTACTTAGATAATCAACCCGTAAGTTGCCATCAGTTAGGCCGTCATTATCAGATAGATGGTAAGCAATTACAACAACAGTATAAAAACCATATCAGCGATTATAAAGACTGGGAACAACAAACGCACGCCTCAGAGTGGATGTTATTTGAAAAGAATATAGGTACTCATTTAAGTATTGATGAGACTGCCCTGTCTAATGATGAGCTATATACCGTAGTTACCAACAAAGCTGCAAAGGGACAAAAGGGTGCTTTGGTGGCGATGATCAAAAGTACACAGGCTGAGAAGGTAATTGAAGTGTTGCTAAAGATTAATGAGAAAAGCAGGAAGCAGGTTCAGGAAGTTACTTTAGATATGGCGGCCAGTATGAACCTGATTGTCAAACGCTGCTTTCCCCAGGCAGACCGGGTTATTGACCGGTTCCATGTTCAACAATTAGCCACAGAAGCCGTACAGGAACTCCGGATCAAATACCGGTGGCAGGAACTGGACCTGGAAAATGAACAGATGGCAACAGCCAAAAAACTACAGCAGCCCTATACTCCTCAATTACTACCCAACGGGGACTCCCCCAAACAACTACTGGCCAGAAGCCGCTATTTATTATTCAAACATAAAGATACCTGGACCAGCTCTCAAAAACAAAGAGCCCAATTGATATTCGAACGTTATCCTCTGATCAAACGCGCCTATGACTTATCTCAAAAACTGGGTAGTATTTACAGGTATTGTACCTGCAAAGAACAGGCATTTAAAAAACTGGCTTTGTGGTATAATGACATAGAAGCATCTGCAATTGAATCGTTCAGAACCGTATCGCGAACCATTGAAACGCATTACCTGGGCATCCTGAATTTCTTCAATAACAGAAGTACGAACGCTTCGGCAGAATCTTTTAATGCAAAAATCAAAGCTTTCAGGGCATCTGCAAGAGGTGTCAGGGACATCAATTTCTTCCTTTTTCGATTAGCTAAAATCTATGCATGAACTATATAATCCCCCAAAAATTTGACCTGATCCGAGAAAATCACCTAGAAAGTGTGTATACGGGTCCGGAGGACTCCTTCGGAGCAACCGTATCGCGAGTTCGAATCTCGCCGTCTCCGCCAAATTTTCGCTAACCATTGCAGGTAATAGTACAGTTATGAAAATAATCAGATGTGCATAATCCCCTTACTATAAATAAATTAATTTCATTTATAGTGCTGTCAAAGCAATAACGGCACTTCGTTTGCATACCAATTGAGTTTTTATATCGTCTTTGATTTTAAATACTCATTTATGAAGCAATTTCTTTTGTTAATGACAGTAAGTGCATTGTTATTTTCCTGTGCACCGGCATATCATCCGGGTCATGGCCATCGGATGCCGCCCGGACAAGCCAAAAAAGTATACGGTACCAAATCGGCCAAACCTTTCGCACCAGGTCAGCAAAAGAAGCATCGCAGGTAAAAGAGTTTTTTGATATTCTATGTTAGTTTTGTGGCATGGATACAGAAGATTTGTTTTCCGATTTCGAGCGTGCAGCGTACTATAAGCGGCGACTCAAAGCAAGAGGGGCGCTGATGCTTGTGTATTCGCTCGTCTCTTTTGTATTGGGTATGCTGGTAATGTTATTGATCCTTTTATTCACCTAACCGAGGGTATATGGTTACTACGCTAAAGATAGTTCCATTTTTATCTGGAAGCTGTGAAGATTAAAAAAGCACCTGCTTCGAGAAAAAATTAATGTAGGTTTGCCGGTATGCAAATGAAATCTTCAGCAATGGGCTCTGCCGGGTTGCGCTTTCGCGAGGCCATAAAAAACGAAAAACCGTTACAAATTGTTGGCGCTATTAATGCTAATCATGCATTGCTGGCCACTCAGGCCGGTTTCAAAGCTATTTATTTGTCGGGCGGAGGCGTGGCGGCTGGCTCGTTGGGCATTCCCGATCTAGGCATCACCAACCTCGATGATGTACTGATAGATGTGAACCGCATTACCAATATTACAGATACTCCTTTAATGGTTGATATAGATACCGGATTTGGGGCTTCTGCATTTAACATAGAGCGTACCGTAAAATCATTGATCAAAGCAGGAGCAGCAGCATTGCATATCGAAGACCAGGTGGGCGCTAAACGTTGCGGGCACCGCCCGGGTAAAGAAATAGTAAGCAAGGACGAAATGGTAGACCGGCTGAAAGCTGCTGCAGATGCACGTTTTGACGAGCATTTTGTAATCGGGGCCCGCACCGATGCTTTTGCTAATGAAGGGTTCGAAAAAACTTTGGAGCGCGCAGTAGCTTATAAGGAAGCCGGTGCCGATTTTATTTTTGCGGAAGCCGTTCCTGATCTCTCTTACTACCAAAAGTTTGTAGACGCAACCGGTATCCCGGTGCTGGCCAATATTACTGAGTTTGGTATGATACCCATGTATACGGTTGACGAGTTAAGGGCTGCTGGCGTGGGTTTGGTGCTTTACCCTTTATCGGCTTTCCGTGCTGCTAATAAAGCCGCTCAAAATGTATATACGCATATCCGTAAAGAGGGGACACAGAAGAATGTGCTGGACACCATGCAAACCCGGCAGGAGCTTTACGAGAGTATCAATTACTATGAATATGAGAAAAAGATGGATGAGCTTTTTAAAAAGAAGTAATATATAAATACAACAACGATGGCTGCCACAAACGAAACAACATTTAAACCCAAGAAAAGCGTATCCTTATCAGGCGTTGCTGCCGGTAATACCGCTCTTTGTACGGTAGGGAAAAGCGGTAACGACCTGCATTACAGGGGATATGATATCAACGACCTGGCCGAAAAAGCAAGTTTTGAAGAAGTGGCTTATTTGCTGATCCACGAGAAGCTGCCTACTGTTCCGCAACTGAAAGCTTACCAGGCAAAATTAAAATCTTTAAGAGGATTGCCGGATGTAGCCAGGAAGGTGTTGATGCAGATCCCGGCTGCAGCCCATCCGATGGATGTGTTGAGAACTTATACATCGGTATTAGGTACTGCACTTCCCGAGCGGGAAGATCATAACGTAGCAGGGGCAAGGGATATAGCGGATAAACTATTGGCCTCTTACGCTTCGGCTTTGTTGTTCTGGTATCACTATTCACATAATGGCAGGCAGATAGAAGTAGAAACGGATGATGATACGGTGGGAGGGCATTTCCTGCATTTGCTCCATGGCGTAAAGCCCTCCGATAGTTGGGTAAGCGCTATGCAGGTGTCGTTAAACTTATACGCAGAGCACGAATTTAATGCCTCTACTTTCACCAGCCGCGTTATTGCGGGTACCGGCTCCGATATGTATTCGGCCGTGGCCGGAGCAATAGGGGCGTTAAGAGGCCCTAAACATGGCGGTGCCAATGAAGTGGCTTTTGATATCCAAAGCCGGTATGTAAATGCTGATATTGCTGAAGCTGATATAAAGCTTAGATTGGAAAAGAAGGAAGTAATCATTGGTTTTGGCCATCCCGTTTATACGATCGGTGATCCGAGAAACGCGATCATTAAGAAAGTTGCCGAGGCATTATCCAGGGAAGCAGGAGATATGCAGTTATTTTCTATAGCTGAGCGATTGGAAAAGGTAATGTGGGATGAAAAGAAAATGTTTCCCAACCTGGATTGGTTTTCGGCAGTGGCCTATCATATTATGGGAGTACCTACGGCGATGTTTACGCCATTGTTTGTAGTGTCGCGTATCACGGGTTGGAGTGCCCATATTATTGAGCAAAGACTGGACGGGAAAATTATCAGGCCCAGCGCTAATTACACGGGCCCGGAAAATTTAGAGTTTGTTTCAAT
>JBCNOR010000398.1:0-5232 GCA_039593785.1 Niabella sp.
GCTGCATACGAAGAATTACAGGCTCAGGGCTGGGTTGAATCTGTGAAACGAAAGGGAAATTTCGTTTCCAAGTACTTACCTATTAGCAGTCCAAAGTCCTTCCAGTCCCCCCATCTGAGCGGGGTTTCCGCCGGGCAACCTAACAAATTTTACAGAACCATCACCGCTCCACCATCCGGAACAAGGAAATTGATGGCTCACCAAATGATGATCAACGATGGTTATCCTGATGCCAGAATTGCTCCCTTAGATTTGATAATTGACCGATACCGGTTTCTTTCAAAGAGGATGAATACTTATAATAAACTGCTATCTGAAGGCTCGCTGGGAAGCAACTCGTTGAGAACCGAGCTTGCCCTGTTTTTATCTAAGACAAGGGCTTTGGATATAGCCCCCGAACAGGTTCTGGTTACCCATGGCGCACAATTGGCGATCTCCATAGCAGCAGGTATGATCCTTCAGCCAGGCAGCTCGGTTATTGTTGGTGACATGAACTATGTTTTAGCCGACAGACTTTTTGAGCAGTTGGGTGCCAGGCTTATTAAGGTCAAGGTAGATCAGGATGGGATCGATGTAGAGGCAATAGAAAACATCTGTAAACAAGCACGGCCAAGCCTTCTATATATCATTCCCCACCACCATCATCCCACAACGGTAACCTTGAGCGCAGAAAGACGGGTTAAGCTTTTAGACATCATTAAACGCTACCAGCTTCCCGTGATCGAAGACGACTACGACTATGATTTCCATTACGAGAATGCTCCGATACTGCCATTGGCCAGCGCAGAACATAATGGTTATGTTCTTTACATAGGATCTATTTCTAAAACATTGGCACCTACGATCAGGCTGGGATATTTGATTGGAGGAAAGGACTTTGTATGGCAAGCCTCTAAGCTTAAACAAGTGTTGGACATTCGTGGCGATGTGTTATTCGAAGAATCTGTTGCCCATCTGTTCACAACAGGCGATATGCAGAGACATCTTAGAAAGTCTCTGAAAGTATATAAAAAGAGGCGAGACCAGTTCTGTGAGCTTCTTCAATTTTCTTTGGGAGGTGTCGCCAGGTTTGTCGTGCCCAATGGTGGTATGGCTGTTTGGACCTTATTGGATCCCGGATATTCAATACCCAAGCTCGCAGAAAGATTGGCGACCAACGGCATTTATCTGAATGATGGAAGCCTTCATAAGTATAAAGAAGACGTCAACGGGGTCAGGTTGGGTTTTGCCTCGTTAAATACAAATGAAATGCAAACTTTTGCCCAGGCCCTTAAAAAATCCCGTTGAACAGCTCCTTCGTATCTATAAACTATTGAATCGTGTCTTCTTTTGATGAGACGTAACTGGGAAAATATATGTTTATTGTTTTTTTATCCAGTCACTAAACCGGATCTTGCCAGGGAAAAATTCACCTGAAGGCACTAACAAAGATCTCGGAATATCTTCAAACATGTACTTATCATTGTCGTTGGCTATTACTACTATATCCGCTCCTTTCTCCCTTAGGTAACCTTCCACGAAATCAGTCATCAATCCGCGGTCAGGACCGGCTATTTCTACTATCTTGTTTTTAGGCTCCTCCAAAGAAAACCTCACTACATAATCTACAACGTCTTCCAATGCTATGGGTTGATAGTCTACTGTTGACACATGTACATTCTTCCCGTCGCCCTGAACATCGATAATTGTGCCTACATGTTCATGGAATTGAGTTGAGCGGATAATGGTGTACGGTATGCCAGATTCTACCACCGCATCTTCCTGGTGTTTTTTTGCTCTAAGATACCCGATATGCTGTGCCCTATCTGTACCAACTATCGAAAGGACGAGGTGGTGCCTGACACCGGCGGTTTTTATAGCCTTAACCAGATTATTGGCTGCCGTTTTGAAAAAGTTCAAGGCGATTTGCGCTTCAGGCGATGGAGAATTGGAAAGATCAATTACAATGTCAGTACCGTTTAAAGCATTGGCAAGCCCCTCTCCTGTCAGAATATTGACGCCATTTGATGGCGTTCCCACAATTACTTCGTTGCCGGCATTTTTCAGTTTTTCACATACACCTTTACCTACCAGGCCAGTTCCTCCGATTACTAAAATCTTCATGACTAAAACATTTAAATAAAAAATTTGTGAAATACAAACAGACGCAATTAATAAGCAAAGCGGCTGCCGTTTTCAATGTCAAAATAATAGATAAAAATGACGACCCCGACCATCCAAAAACCAGATTTAAGGCAGTCCAGAGATCAGTCCAGGAGCATTTGCTTCTTCATTCGATACGGACATTATAGCAGGTGATCGTAGGGAAGTGTCTTTAAGAAACTCAGCCTATTCAAGTCAGCTAAAAAATAGTTCTACATTTCCCCCGTACACGGTACTAACTTTTATGTAGATAGCAACATCTTACAAAAAACAAAACGGCAATCCTGTAAAGAATTGCCGTTTTTTAATATTCAAATTAGGTTGGAAAATACAACACCAAAGCTACAAAGTATTACAGCAGGACAATTATCCCTGTTTTGATACGAGCTGAGGGGTGGTACTCTAAACCGTTTCATCTTCAGTAGCAGCGCCGGGTGCATTTTCCTTAACGGATTCAATGCCTCCGTCCCTGCCGGCAGCGCTATCATACATTTGGCTACTTCCAATAACCTGCCCATTACCGGCTTTCAGGTTAAAATGAAATTTACCATTGGCAGCTGTTTTACGATCATAGTTGCCGTCATCGCCGGCATTCTTTTTTACAGATTCGATCCCGTTTTCGCAGCCGGACTTGTTGGCGTAACCTTCGCTGGTTAATATAACCTGGCCATTGCCGGCCTTTAAATTGAACTGAAATTCTCCGTTAGTTCTTTTACTGATTACAAATTTCCCCATAGATATTTTTTTTAGTGATCCACCAATATACACATTATTTATAATATACAAGTAGTATGATCTTTGCATTTTTTGCGACTCCAATTAAGAAGAGCTAAAGCATCCATAAACATACGCAGGCTCTGCGCCCCCAAGATATATTGCCACGAATGCACAAATGATAGTACAAAATATTCGAGCCTGCCCGTTCGTTCAGGCGAGCATTCTGTACAACAAAATGTTTCAAACCTGTCTCCTTGCGCCTTCCCGACTGCAGCAGGCGGGGTTGAATAACATCCGGTTGTTACAGCAAATCAATCCCATGGGATCAATGGAATTCGTGGCAATAAAAACAAAACACCCTGCCCAAGCGTCAGTTTGATCAAAAAGACAAAACAACGGCAGTGTAAAATAGTGAATGAATGGGTTCGATTCCCGTACGCGGTACAACCAACCATTTTGGTTAAAACAGTAAGAGGGTGTTCAGGTTTGAGGTCAGCCTTTTTATCACCAACAACAAATGTAGTCTATAACGTTCTTTTATTAAGCTTATAAATTATATTGCCACGAATGCACAAATGATAGTACAAAATATTCGTGCCTGCCCGTTCGTTCAGGCGGGCACTCTGTACAACAAAACCAGCAGGCATACCGTTGCCATTGCTGCCCGGCCTATCCCCTATTTATGTGAGCATGGCGGTATAAAAAATGTACTATTTTTAGTAGCGATTATTAATAGCAATAATTAGTATAGCCCCATACTACCGCTGCAGGTTTCTACACGTATAAAGGTGGTAGCCGGATTGAAGTAAAAATCGATACAACCTAAACACGCTATATGCAAAAGCTCCTCTTTTTCCTTACCATCTTTGGCCTGAGCACCGCCTGCAACAGGCTTCCAAAGAAACAGCCTGATTCAACCCAGCCGGGCGCCGCCGTTATAGGCTGCATGCCTAAAACTACTGATAAAGCCTGGTACACTGCCGGTACAAAGGCACCCCTGTTAACGGGGCTCGAAGGCATTGACTTTAACATTTCGACCAACAACAAAGAAGCGCAGGCTTATTTTAACCAGGGGATGATGTTGGCCTACGGGTTTAACCATGCAGAAGCAGCCCGTTCTTTTTTTGAAGCCAGCCGGCTAGACTCTACCTGCGCCATGGCCTACTGGGGCTTTGCCTATGTGCTGGGCCCTAACTACAACGCCGGCATGGAAGAAGATAATTACCAGCGTGCCTACCAGGCAATCCAAAAAGCCATTGCCCTTGCGGGTAACTGCACACCC
Organism: Niabella sp.; assembly: GCA_039593785.1. Classification (GTDB taxonomy): domain Bacteria; phylum Bacteroidota; class Bacteroidia; order Chitinophagales; family Chitinophagaceae; genus Niabella. Next base: position 4,142 of record JBCNOR010000398.1, read on the forward strand.
AAAGAAAAAGCTTTGATCTCGGCCTTATCAGCGCGGTATGTAGCTACACCTCCGGCAAACAGGGCTGATCTTGATAAAGCCTATGCTGCGGCCATGCAAAAAGTATATCATATTTATCCTGACGACCCGGATATCAGCGCATTGTATGCTGAATCACTTATGGATATGCATCCCTGGGACCTATATGATAAAAAAACAAAAACGCTGAAACCCTGGACTCCCGAGATCGTAAATATATTGGAGCAACTGATCCAACAATATCCCCAACACCCCGGTGCTCCGCATTTTTATATCCACGCTGTTGAAGCTTCGGATGAACCGGAACGGGGTTTGGCTGCTGCTGACCTGTTAATGACCCTTGTTCCGGGATCGGGGCACCTGGTGCATATGCCTTCGCATATTTATATCTGGACGGGCGACTATCACAAAGGATCATTGGCCAATATTGAAGCTATCAAAGCAGATAGCACTTATATCACTTCCTGCCATGCGCAGGGCGCCTACCCGCTGGCATACTACCCCCATAACTACCATTATTTAGCTGCTACAGCAACGCTTGAAGGAAACTCCAGGCTGGCCTGGGAAGCTGCAAAAAAAGTACAGGAAAAAACAGCAAAGGATGTTATGCTACAACCGGGATGGGGAACATTACAGCACTATTATACAGTTCCTTATTTTGTTGCTGTAAAGTTTGCATTGTGGGATAGCATACTGGCCATGCCCCTTCCGGCAAAGGAGCTGATCTATCCCCGCGCTATCTTACATTATGCCAGGGGCATGGCTTTTTTGGGCAAGCACCAAATAACAAAAGCCGAAAATGAGTTGAGCAGCCTGAAGGCTCTTGCCAGGGACACCGTACTAAAAACAATGACCATCTGGAACATTAACAATATGCATGACATTGTACAAATTGCCGTGCATGTGCTTGGCGGGGAACTATACAAAGACAAAAAAGAATACAGTAAAGCCTATAACGAATATCATAAGGCTATTGCCATTGAAGACAACCTGAATTATAACGAGCCCCCCGATTGGTTTTTTTCTGTACGCCATCATTTAGGCAGGGCATTGCTTGAGGCAGGAAACTATGC
>JBCNOR010000399.1:0-5227 GCA_039593785.1 Niabella sp.
ACATTGGTATTCCAGCTTACTGCATCTATACTTCAGCCTTTTGTAGGGTCATATACCGATAAAAAACCTAACCCCAAATCGCTGGTAATTGGCATGACCTTTTCTTTAATCGGATTACTGTTTATAGCCTTCGCCAGCAACTTCTATTATATCCTGGCATCGGTATGTCTTATAGGGATGGGCTCGTCTGTATTTCATCCGGAAGCCTCAAGGGTGGCGCATCTTGCCTCAGGTGGCAAAAAAGGGCTGGCTCAATCTATTTTCCAGGTAGGCGGTAATGCGGGAAGCGCAGCGGGACCATTGCTGGCAGCATTAATCGTTATTCCATTCGGACAAAAATATATCGGCTGGTTTGGCATACTGGCCTTGCTGGCCATTGCGGTACTAAGCTTTGTTGGGAAATGGTATCAGCAAAACATACAACCCAGGGCCGAAAAAAGACCTGTTGCAAAGGATCCGGCATCCAACCAGGCCATAAGTAAAAAAAGAGTAATTATATCTATTGTTATTCTTTTAGTGCTGATCTTTTCGAAATACTTTTACATGGCTTCCATGACCAGCTATTTTACATTCTACCTGATAGATAAGTTTCATGTAAGCGTGCAACACTCGCAGATCTATCTCTTTATCTTCCTGGCTTCGGTAGCTGCCGGAACCATACTGGGTGGGCCATTAGGCGATCGTTACGGCCGTAAACTGATCATCTGGATATCCATCCTGGGCGCCGCACCTTTTACTTTATTGCTGCCCCATGTAGGTCTTCCTGTAACGATCGTTCTTTCGGTCCTGATCGGGCTGATTATTTCGTCGGCTTTCTCGGCAATACTGGTTTATGCTACCGAGCTGATCCCCGGGAAAGTGGGAATGGTGGCAGGCCTGTTCTTCGGCTTTGCTTTTGGTATGGGAGGCATTGGCTCGGCAGTGCTGGGTTCCCTGGCAGACAAAACCAGCATCGAACATGTATTTTCTATTTGCGCTTATTTACCGCTGATAGGAATTATAACCGGCTTCCTACCCAATATTGAAGGAAAAAAATCCAAATAAAAGAATGTATTGATTCACGCACAGATCAGGCATTATTTCCCTTCTACTCTTTAATAAAAAAGTGGCTGTCCGTTTTACGAGACAGCCACTTCACATAATATGAATGCTCTTATTGTTCTTTTAAACTAAACAAGCTATCTACGAATTCGTGTTTGTCAAACACCAGCAGGTCTTCGGCTTTTTCACCCACGCCAATAAATTTTACCGGTATTTTAAACTGGTCAGCTATCGCCAGCACTACGCCGCCTTTAGCAGTACCATCCAGCTTGGTAATGGCCATGGCAGTAACATCTGTGGCAGCAGTAAAATGTTTGGCTTGCTCCAGTGCATTTTGACCGGTAGAGCCGTCCAGCACCAGCAATACTTCATGGGGCGCTTCCGGAATAAACTTCTGGATCACCCTCTTGATCTTGTTGAGCTCATCCATTAAATGTGCTTTATTATGCAAACGGCCCGCAGTATCGATCAATACTACGTCACTTTGGCGGCTTACCGCGCTTTGCGCCGTATCAAAAGCAACAGCTGCAGGGTCGCTCCCCATAGCTTGTTTGACAATAGGCACTCCAACCCTCTCACTCCAGATCGTTAACTGGTCTACCGCAGCAGCGCGAAACGTATCTGCTGCACCCAGCAATACCGATTTACCGGCTTTCTTAAAATTATGGGCCAGCTTGCCAATAGTAGTGGTTTTTCCCACCCCGTTTACGCCCACAACTAAAACGATATACGGTTTGGCAGGCATCGGGCTATCGAATGTATAACTATCTGCGCTCGGCGCATCCACCAGTATATTTTCGATCTCCTCCTGCAGCATCTTATTCAATTCGGATGTGCTCAGGTATTTATCGCGTGCTACTCTTTCTTCAATCTTTTTAATAATACGCACGGTAGTTTCCACCCCTACATCGGCGCTCACCAGCGCTTCCTCCAGGTTATCCAGCACTTCCTCATCAACGGTACTCTTGCCCGCAATAGCTTTAGTGATCTTACTGAAAAAGCCCTCCTTGGTTTTTTGCAAACCCTGGTCCAACGACTCTTTTTCCTTTTTCCCAAACAGCTTTTTTAAGAAACTCATACTACAAGTTTAAAGTTTTCCATTTAAAATTCAATATACCATACTCCATTTGAAATACCGGATATCCAACTCCAATAACGTGTTACCCAAAACAACAAAAGCCATCCGCAGTTACGAATAGCCTTGCTAAATATTATTATAAGCCAAAAATTACTTTTGAGCTAAAAAATCTTTCACTTTCTCTTTGTGAACAATCTGCTCTTTAAAAGTATAAGCACCTGTTTTAGGGCTACGTACAGCACGAATCACTTTCGTCCAGTTCTTACTTTCTGCTGCTGCTTTGGCGTCTTTTACCTTCGAGTTTTTAGAAGCTGCTTTTGCCATTGTGTATTAAGTTGAAAAGTTAATATGTTGATATGTTGATAAGGTGTAGCGTTAACCAGTTAACCTGTTAACTTACCAACTAAATTACTTGATCTCTTTATGAACAGTCACTTTCTTTAAAATCGGGTTGAATTTTTTCAACTCCAATCTTTCAGGATTGTTCTTTTTATTTTTTACGGTAATATAACGGCTTGTACCAGGCTGACCGCTGGTTTTGTGCTCGGTGCACTCCAATATTACCTGAACTCTATTGCCTTTCGCTTTCTTTGCCATGGTATGTTGCTTTTAAAAAATTAGATTTTTTCGCCTTTCGCGCGCAGTTGTTTCACTACAGAGTAGAGGCCGTTTTTGTTGATGGTGCGGATAGCATCAGTAGACAATTTCAACGTGATCCATTTATCTTCCTCAACCAGGTAAAACTTCTTAGTCTGTAAATTTGGTAAGAATCTACGCTTAGTTTTAATATTGGAGTGAGATACTTTATGACCACTCACTGGCGTCTTACCCGTAACCTGACATACTCTTGCCATAATAAAAAATTTTTGGATTGCAAAGGTAAGGTATTTTCAGGGGAAACAAACCTATTTTTTATAGATTTTTTTTAACCTTATTCCGGAAAGGGTTTACAAATATAATAAAGCGTTGCAAACGCCGGATATTGTATGCAAACTGATCAGCTGTTTTATTCTTATATTTTTATATTTACCTAAAAAATGCGTCCTCAAACAGGTGACTACCCCATATTTTATGATACTTATATCAGCCTCACAACCGGTACTGATATGCAAACTGTACTTGCTGAATCAGTAAAGAACCTGGATCATTTCCTGCATGCTATCCCGCAAAACCAGTCTGACTTTGCCTATGCCGAAGGCAAATGGACAGTAAAAGAAGTGTTACAGCATTGTATTGATACTGAACGCATTTTTGCCTACCGGGCGCTGTCGCATGCGCGCGGCGAGCAACAATCCCTCCCGGGCTTTGAACAAAACGATTATGCTGCAACCGCTGATGTAACTCACAGACCGCTTTCGGGCCTGATCGACGAATTTATATTGGTAAGACGAACCACCCAGCTCTTGTTTGAGGGCCTGTTACAAGCGGACCTCGAAAGGGTTGGCATTATAAACAATCAACCTATCAAAACTTTTTGCTGGGGATTTATCATTGAGGGACACTGGCTTCATCATCAACGCATTCTGAAAGAAAAATACGGCCTCTAAACAAAAAGGTTGCATGCCTGGTAACCAGCTTCCTAGCTGGCAGACGCCCTGTTAAGTATGGGATAACAATCAAAACAGCACCAGTGCCCACGCGCTATACACGAGCGTGATGCCTATAAAGCTCCCCCCTATTTATAAATCAAGTACCATTTGAATATTACAGCGCTTATACGGCGTAGGCAGCCCTGCCACTTTTTTAAATCCCATTTTATAATACAGGTTGATAGCCGGCTTCAGCATGGTATTACTTTCCAGGTAAATTGTTGAAGCGCCCAATTCGCGGGCGGTTCTTATAACAGCCTGTCCCAGTAACCAACCTATACTTTTCCCCTGTACCTTCGGCGAAACAGCCATCTTGGCCATTTCGAAATCATACTCCGAACCGTTCATTTTGATCAGGGCACATACACCCACCGGTTCCCCCTGGTAAAGTGCTACCAGTATTTGTCCTCCTTTATCTAATATATATTCCTCCGGGTTGTCCAGCGCCTTATGGTCGGCTTCCTCCATTTCAAAGTAGGTCGAGATCCATTCTTTGTTTAAAGCCTTAAACGCCTTTTTATATTGCGGTTGGTAGGGCACGATTGTCACCTCCTTACTTTCCCTCAATTTCTTTTGCTCCTGCACCCTTTTTAACAATGATTTCTTGGCAAGCAGCTCTTCCCACTCGCCTATGGCCTCCCACAAATTGTGAGTGGCTTCGGCCATCATACCATCAATAGCCCGATCTATATCGCCTCCCTGTGTATTAATTTTAGCTGCCAGCTTTTTACCTTTTTCTGTCAGGCCTGCAATATTCCTGCGTTTGTCGTCCGATTTCAGGTTATCCTTCACCAGGCCGGCTTTGGCCATTTCTTTAATAATTTTCGTTACCGAAGGTTGAGAATGCCCTATTGCAGCGGCGATCTCGGTAATCGTTTTTTCCCCGTCTTCGGCCAGAATAAAAAATACGGGGAACCATTTGGGTGAAAAATCAATTTCATACAATTTATAAATGCCCTCGGCATCCTCTGTTATTTTAGCCGTTAATAAACGCAGGCGGCTTCCCAGGGCCATTTTACCGGTTCTTTCAAAAAAATTCATAACTATATAACCAATTACATAACTAATTATACAAATGTAGCACTTTTCCTGTATTTTCTTGTTTTTTGTTGAATAATGAAACCAGCCAACGCGTCAGCGGGGTATGCGCCGTTATGCAGCCGGCTTTTACAGAGCCGGACAGTACCTTTTGCCATTTACGCTATTTCAGCTAAATTCGCAGGGTTTAATACTTGTTGTTCGGCCATTTTGCATTAAAACTGAAGATGCCGAAACAAAAAAATGAGGGCCAATCACTTTAAAGCGTCTTAAATAACAAAAACAGACGGATTTAAACTCCCGGCACTTTAAAATTGTTCTTACTATCAAATTAAAATATAAAAATTAATAACACATGGCATACGATGTAGTAGTGTTGGGAAGCGGTCCGGGCGGTTACTCGGCCAGCTGATCGTGTGTTTCTATATTACCTGCATCCTGTTCGTGGTAGTGGTGTTGGGCAGCATCGCCCGCGCCAACG
>JBCNOR010000004.1:0-26149 GCA_039593785.1 Niabella sp.
GCAGCCAATAATTTCGGAGTAGTGCTTCCGCCATCGTCTACCATAGCAGGTATTTATGCAGCAGTAGATGCGAACAGGGGTGTTTGGAAGGCTCCGGCAAATGTTGGTATAAACGGGCTTCGCAGCCTTACTTATAAAGTAACCAATTCGGAACAGGACTTTTTGAATGTAGACACAACGAGTGGAAAGTCGATCAATTGTATCAGGGCGTTTACTGGCAAGGGAACTTTAGTGTGGGGTGCTCGTACATTGGCGGGTAATGATAACGAATGGCGCTATGTACCGGTTCGCCGTTTCTTCAACATGGTAGAAGAAAGCTGTAAAAAGGCATCCGCTCAATTTGTTTTTGAACCCAACGATGCCAATACCTGGGTAAAAGTAAAAGCGATGATTGAAAACTACCTTACTGTATTGTGGAGGCAGGGCGCATTAGCGGGTGCAAAACCCGAACATGCTTTTTATGTAGCCTGTGGCTTAAATCAAACGATGACTGCCCAGGATATTTTAGAAGGAAAGCTGATCGTCGAGATTGGGATGGCGGCTGTTCGCCCGGCTGAATTTATTATACTTCGCTTTTCTCATAAAATGCAGGAGTCTTAAATAATCAACCCTATAGATTTAAAAATTAATTCAATTTAAAATAAAGAATCATGGCAACCTACCCGCTTACTAAATTTCATTTCCAGGTAGAATGGGGCGGAACCCGAATTGGCTTTACCGAGATCTCAGGACTTGATGTAAGTCTTGATGTTATAGAATACAGAGATGGCGCCAGTCCTGAATATTCTAAAATAAAAATGCCGGGCATGACCAAGTTTTCTAACATCACATTGAAACGGGGCACCTTTTTAAATGACAACGAGTTTTATGCGTGGTTTAATACGGTGCAAATGACAAAGATTGAAAGAAGGGACATTACTATATCACTATTGAATGAAAGCCATGAACCCGTAATGGTGTGGAAGGTAAAAAATGCTTTCCCTGTTAAAGTGCAGTCAACCGACTTAAAGGCTGATGGAAATGAAGTAGCCATTGAAACACTGGAGCTCGCACACGAAGGACTTAAAATAGATCTGCCTTAAAAAATCTCTTGTTATGAACCAGTACCCGCTTACCGGATTTCATTTTAAGGCCAGCTTTTTGGGTTTGCCCGGAGAAGCGCCGGTTGATGTGAAATTTAAAAGTATCAGCGGACTAACAATGAACCTAGCTACAGAGCCGTTAAGTGAAGGGGGAGAAAACAGGTTTCAGCACAAACTACCTACCCGTGCCGACTACACTGATATAACATTGAAGCGGGGATTTTTTATTAATACGGGTTTATATAAATGGTGTAAAAACGCTATAGAGCATTTTGAATTTGCACCACTCACTGTTTTAATCAGTTTGCTGAATGAAGAGCATCAACCTACGGTTAGCTGGCGTGTATTTAATGCAATACCCACCAAATGGGAGATAACTGAGTTTAATGCTGAAAGTAACGAGATCGTTATTGAATCCATTGTTTTAAGTTATAGCTATTTCACATCTGTATAATAATATAGCCCATGCCTGTTGAGATCAACGAAATTGTTATTACCGCAACTGTAGCAGAACCCGTATCGGGCAATGCTAATAATGCAGCTGCACCAAATCAGCACATGATCAATGCCGACATCGTGAAAGCCTGTGTGGAAGAGGTTTTGCGCGTATTAAAAGAAAAAGAAGAAAGATAGTATATGTTTGGAATGTTAGAAAAAATGAGGATGGATGGTTTTAGTAACCCGGATTTTTTTTCGGGTTACCTGGGAACATTTTTTGTTCAGATCAATCCCGAATCATTTGTAAGAAACTATACCATTAATTATCGTGAAGAAACGGCCGCAGGCAGAGACGGAACACAGGCGCAGTATAATTATACGCAGCCACAGGAAATGGATATAGAATTTTTACTGGATGCAACCGGTGTTATTCCCTCCAACGGAATTCCGGAACCATCTGACCTGGTGAGCGCGGTAGCACCCGTTGAACTCATGGCAAAAATTGCTTTATTAAAACGGGTGACGTATAACTATATTGGAGATGCACATGAGCCTCCGTTTGTAAAACTAACCTGGGCGCTGGAGACCTTTCGTTGCAGGCTGCAATCTCTAAACATCACCTATAAATTATTTAAACCGGATGGCACTCCTCTCCGGGCTTTAATAAAATGTTCTTTTAAAGAATATATCTCCAATAATGAAAATGCAGCGGTAACACTGGCTACATCGCCCGATCTTACACATATACGTATCGTAAAGGAGGGAGACTCGCTGCCGCTGATGTGCTATAATATTTACGGCGATGAAGGCCTTTACCTTGAAGTAGCCCGCGTAAACGATTTGACCAATTTCAGGAATCTCGAACCAGGCCAGAAAATATTTTTTCCACCCATTCAAAAATAAATGCTGCAAACACGAACCATACCAACCAATCCGCCAATAGCGAGCCTGGTCACTTTCTCCATAAAGATAGAGGGGCAGGCCCTACCCAGGATGGTAAGTGTGAAGAGCCTTGTTGTTTCCCGCCAGGTAAATAAGATACCAAAGTTGCTATTAACGATTTTAGACGGTAGCGCTTCACAAAGTAATTTTACTGTTAGTAACCAGGATTATTTTGTACCCGGTAAAAAAATAGAGATCCATGCAGGTTATAATTCACAGGAAGAAATTTTGTTTGCCGGCATCATTATTAAACATGCTATAAAGATCGATGCCCGGGATACCGTACTAATGGTTGAAGCCGCGGATGCAGCATTTAAGATGACCTTAAATCCTAAAAGAAAAGTATTTAATAATATCAGCGATAGCGAACTTATAGAAGCGATTGCAGAATCTTACAGTATTGATAAGGTTATAGAAGCTTCTTCTGTAACCTACACAGAGCTAATGCAATATTTTGCTACCGACTGGGATTATATTCAAACCAGGGCCGAAGCAGCCGGCAAACTATGTTTTTGTGAAAATGGCAATTTGGTAGTAAAAGCTCCGGCACTGGATGCAGAACCTGTGCTGGACCTGCTGTATGGAGCAACCATAAAAGAATTGAATGCTGAAATGGATACCCGCTTTCAATATAGCGGAGTACAGGGGTTATCATGGAGTTCTGCAGACCAGACTTTAATGAATGTAGAAGCGGCATCTCCGGCAATAAATGAACCGGGAAATATAAATGCGGAAGACTTGTCGGATATAGCACAGGGGGAACCGGTTATATTAATGCATGGAGGAAATGTAAAAGAACCCGAATTACAAAGCAGGGCGGATACACAACTGCTAAAAAGCAGGCTGGCTAAAATACGAGGAACTGTTAAGATATCAGGCTATGCCGGTGTAATGCCGGGGCAAATGATAAAGCTAAATGGTGTGGGAGATCGTTTTGCCGGTAATTCTTTTGTGAGTGGTATTCGTCATGAAATCGGCAACGGGCTTTGGGAAACCACGATACAGTTTGGGATTGACCACAAATGGTTTGCTGAAGAGAATGACATACAACCCTTGCCTGCAGCGGGTTTTACGCCCCCGGTAAAAGGACTTCAAATTGGTATTGTAACGAACCTTGAAAATGACCCCGAAGGAGAGCACCGGGTTAAAGTTAAAATACCCATAGTAGATAAAGATGGGGAAGGGCTATGGTGTAAAATGGCGATGCCGGATGCCGGGGATAACCGTGGTTTTTATTTCAGGCCCGAAATAGGAGATGAGGTGGTAATAGGTTTTTTAAGTGAAGACCCGAACTACGGAATTGTGTTGGGATGCCTGCATAGCAGCGCCAAACCTGCGCCACTAAAGGCCTCCAATGATAACCATGAGAAAGGTATTGTTACGAGGTCGCAAATGAAATGGATATGGAACGATGAAAAGAAAACATGGACTGTTGAAACACCGGCTGGTAACACGGTTTTAATAAGTGATGATGAAAAAGAAATCAGTCTGAAGGATGAGCACGGTAATTCAATTCAGATGAACGGAGATGGAATTACGATTCAGTCTTCAAAAGACATTATTCTGAAAGCCGCTGCGGATATGACTGTTGAAGCCGGGACAAATGTTGAAATAAATGCCGGAGCTTCCTTAAAAGCATCAGGTAGCGCCCAGGCCGAATTAAGTAGTAGCGGCACCACAACTATTAAAGGATCGATGGTTATGATAAATTAATGAGTATGCCAGCAGCAGCCAGATTAGGAGATATGCATGTTTGTCCAATGGTAGCAGGAAACGTTCCTCATGTGGGTGGGCCGGTGATGAATGCAGCGGCGGCCACGGTGATCATTGGCGGTTTGCCGGCAGCAACCTTAGGTGATATGCTTACCTGCACGGGTCCACCGGACACCATCATAAAAGGATCTGCAACGGTAATGATAAGTGGTAAGCCGGCAGCGAGGATGGGAGACAGCACCGCTCATGGAGGTACCATTATTGCGGGTGCTGCAACAGTGATGATCGGTGGATAATAATTACAATAAAAAAAGACAAGACTATGGCAACACCATTTGGTATAACGGGTTGTGGATGGAGCTTTCCCCCGGCTTTTCGGAAAACAACAGGATCTGTTGATATGCTTTTGGATGATGCAGAAATAAACAGCAGTCTGGAAATATTATTGAACACCGCTACAGGAGAAAGAATAATGTTGCCACGTTATGGCTGCGATTTAAGAGAGTTCCTGTTTGAACCTTTAACCACCACCCTAAAAACATTAATGTCAGATAAAATAAAAAAAGCCATTCTGTATTATGAGCCGAGAATCATTGCTCATGATGTTTTGATTAATGAATCAGCGGACCACGAAGGAAAAATATCTATTAAAATAGAGTACACCATGCGAACCACCAATAGCCGGTATAATTATGTATATGATTATTATATAACAGAAGGCGCTGAAATAAGAAACAGGTAATGTTAACCGATGGCAGAGAAAAAACCATACGATTTTATTTTGCAAAGAGACGGCAGCAGCAGTACACAAAGAGCACAAACCGTATTGTTGCAACCGGGCTATTTTAAGCCAGACGAAAGAAGCCTTGATGACTTATTCCGGTTCGCAAAAAATTTTTCCGCCAAAGTAAATTTCTACGAGTTTGAAAGTTTTGAAAACAGCATTAGTTTAGATCATATAAAAGTGGCTGACTGCAAAGACGGGGATTGGTCGCAGTTTTTTCAATTGATCAATACCGGTAGTGTTGCAGGTAAAAAAAACCTGGATCCGCACCTGGCATTATATTTTGCTTTTCTGAAGTTATTTGCCCATGCGCAGGATCATCTCAACCAGTTTACACAGAAGCATATCGATTTTTATTACAATAAGATACTGGGTTTGGAGCTGAAGCCTGGTATTGAAGATAGTGCCTATGTAATATTTGAACTGGCGAAAAATGCCAACGATGTAGTACTTAAAAAAGGTTCCCTCTTGGATGCCGGAAAGATCAATAATATACCTGCAACCTATAGTGTGAATGATGATGTGATCTTAAACAGGGCAGTGGTAGCCGGGCTCAAGACCAGCATTCTGAAAAATGATACGATAGAATTGGCCCACCGGACCGATACGATTGATGGGGTATCTAAAAAGTTACCAGCCGATCAACCCTGTTTCGACGCCTTTGGTTTGCGCCACATAGCAGCGGCTCAAAGGCAAAACGCCAAAATAGGATTTGCGATAGCATCACCCGTGTTATTGCTGAAAGAAGGCAACCGAAAAATAATTATTTCTATTTCTTTATCAGGGTTAAGCGGTGATCTGAAAAAAGCGAATGCAATAAACGCTGTTGAACTATTTCTTACCGGTGAAAAAGAATGGCTGGGCGCTTACGAATGTTTATTGACTTATGGCTCCTTCCAGGCAGGTCGCCAAATGCTTGTCATTAGTTATGCTCTGTCGTCAAAAGATCCGGCTGTAACAGCCTACAACCAGGCCGTACACAAAAACACCTTTAATACATCCAATCCTTTAGCCCAGGTGCTAATTGATACCAACAGGGAAGGGAACATTTTTCCCCATCTGAAATCAGCGCGGGTAGAGGAGATTAAGATTAACGTAGAAGCAGAGGATATAGCTAACCTGGAAATGGAAAATGACCAGGGCCGCATCGATTCAAAAAAACCATTTTTTCCTTTTGGCACTACACCTAAAAGAGGCTCCGGATTTAATATTTCTTACGAAGAGTTGATGCAGAAAGATGTATCAGAGTACCAGTTCGAGGTAGATTGGCTGGGAGCCCCTTCCAGTTTTTCCAGTCATTATAATCTTTATGGGGGCACAAATGGAAATAACAGTTTTACAGCCACCTATTCAGCCGCCGATGGTAATAGCGGAACTACCTTGTTATTTAATTCAACAAATGCAAACACCACTGTTAAATGGCCGGCATCGCCATTTGTTTTTACATGGCCTCAATGGAGGTTTAAAGCATCGCCGGTAGTATATAAAAGCTATCATAGCCTGTTTAGCAATCCTAATTATATTGACGTACTTAAAACCCGGTCAACAGTACAGGCAGCCAGCCAAATTAAAATCCAAAATAATGTTGTTCCCAAAGGTTTTATTCGTTTTGAATTGAACCGTAGTTTTCTGCATGAAATCTATGGTCGTGTTTTTGCAGAGCAGGCTATAGAACAGGCCGGTAGCAAAACAGTATCCTTACCCAATGAACCGTATACACCCACTATTAAGCAGATCAGGCTAAGCTATAAAGCCGCTGTACAACAAGGCTTTTCGAATAATAATTCGTTTGCTGCCTTCAACAAAAAAGAGATCCAGTTCTTCCATATCGATATTTTCGGTCAGAGCGAGCAGCATGGATATTTAAAGGGCCGTGCACAGGAAGAGACAGGACAAGATATAACAATCGATCCGGGGATTTACTTACTGCCTCAGCAACGGCCTGCTGCATTTTATATCGGCCTGGCCGATTTGATTCCCGGTCAAAGTATCTCTCTGTTGCTGGAAATGGCAGAAGGTACATCCAATGCCGATGCAGAGCCCCAGGTAATTAGCTGGCATGTACTCTGTAACAATGAGTGGAGCGCCTTTACCGGCAGGGAAATATTAAGGAATGAAACAAATAGCTTATTGCAAAGCGGTATTGTAACATTGGCTATCCCTGAATCCGCCACAGCAGACAATACTTTGATGGAGGGAGGACTGGTGTGGATCAGGTTATCATTATCCGGTGATCCGGGATCTGTATGCCTGTTTAGAAAAGTATTGACACAGGCAGCAAAAGCAGGTTATCATACCGGTGAAACCTTCAATGGGCCTGGCAGTATTGAAGCGGGTTCCATCAAAAAGCTGGTAAAAAAAACAGCCGATATCAAACAGGTATTCCAACCTTTTTCTTCTTTTGGAGGTAAGGCTACCGAAAGCAATGCGGCATTCCGGTTGCGGGTAAGCGAACGCCTGAGACATAAGCAAAGGGCGGTTACCAATTGGGATTGGGAGCACCTGGTACTACAGGAGTTCCCGGAAATATATAAGGTAAAATGCCTGAATCATTTTAATGATGAAGACAACTGTTGTAAAGCGAGTCATCCGGGTGCAGTAACCCTCGTGGTGGTGCCCAATGTGCAGGGCAGAAACTTTTATAATCCGTTACAACCTAAAGTGAGCGCGCTGGTCCGTCAGGAAATAAAAAATTTTATACAGCCCCGCGTATCTTTCTTCACAAAACTATTTGTATCCAATCCTGATTATGAAACAGCATTGCTTGACTTTAAAGTTCGCTTTCTTTCGGCAGGAGACTTCGGTGTGCACCGGGATCAGCTTAACGAAGCCCTAAAAATTTTTCTGACACCCTGGGCATTTAATGATTTAGAAAGACTGCAGTTTGGTGGAACGATCAATAAATCGGTATTGTTGAATTTTATAGAGGAGCAACCCTATGTAGATTTTGTGACAGAGTTGAAAATGTACCATATAGATGAAAACGGGAACAGGAGTGCAGACCTTGATACCATTCATATGAGTAATCCGAAAGCCATATTAGTGAGTGCTCCGCAACACAATATCCAGCCGTTCACAACCTAAACTTTTTGTAAATGAACACCGCAACAACCATATCAAAAGTTCAGCCGACAGAAAAAACCCTTAACTATTCGAGGTTAAGGGAAGAAGGGTTGAAATATATAGAGGAGCTGGGCAGTGATTTCTGGACAGACTATAACGAACACGATCCGGGGATTACTATACTTGAACTGCTTTGTTATGCGATTACAGACCTGGGCTACAGAACCAATATGCCGGTACAGGATCTGCTCGCGTCCAAAGAAAAAAATCAGGCTCGTCTTCAAAATCAATTTTTTACTCCTAAGGAAATGCTCACAACAGAACCGGTGAGTGAGCTGGATTTAAGAAAATTGCTGATCGATATAGATGGAGTAAAAAATGCCTGGCTTTTTAAATCCAAACAAACGCTATGCTTCGATAAAAAAGAAAACCGTATTGTTGGCGCTAAACCCTTATCTGGTCACAGTTTTACCACATTTGATCTGAATGGCCTCTATGATATAAAGATCGAATTGGACGAAGCGCCTGTGGTAAAGAACTGTAATGATGACAATACACTAACCGAAGAAGAGATAGTAGCATTACAGGAAAAGAAAAATGAAATAATAAACCGTGTGCGCCAGCGCTTTCATCAACACCGGCCCTTATGTGAAGATCTTTTAGATGTATCAATAGTAGAAGAGCAAAAGATCCGCTTCTGCATGGACATTCAACTGGAAGCAAATGCAGATGCCAACGAGGTATATCCACAGGTGCTTTATATGCTAAGCCGTTATTTATCCCCGGCTGTTCGCCAGTACTCGTTGAAGGAAATGATCGATGCCCGGAAGGGAAGTGGCGTGGCGTATACTATGGACGAGATATTCAACGGTCCGGTATTAGACCATGGTTTTTTTAAGGATGAAGAATTATATAAAGCCGGACTGAGAGCAACCATCTATGGATCGGATATCATTAACCTTTTAATGGATATCCCTGGTATCCGATCGGTCCATCATTTCAGGATGAACTATTGTGAAGATGGTACAGTAGAAAAGAATGAATGGGTATTGCCCGTTTCACCAGGAAAAAAGCCGGTATTATGTTACTGCAAGTCGGCAATAAGTTTTTATAAAGATCTTATACCTGTAAATGCGGCCCGGCAGCTGGCTGTGGAGAAATGGATCGCCCGGCTGCAGGCAGAACGGGACACGTCATTGGTGGTTGCCTACGACGATTATCAGTACTCGGAAGGTTTGTGGCGTAACCTGGATGTATATACCTCCATTACGAAAAACCTGCCGCAATGTTATGGTGTAGGCGATGAGGATCTTGCTCCATCAGTTCCTTTTTCACAAACTATAAAAGCGTTGCAGCTAAAAGGGTTCTTATTATTTTTCGACCAGGTGTTGGCTAACTATATAGCGCAATTGAACCAGTTGAAAAACTTGTTTCAGATAAAGGAAAACCATATAGATGCTATTGAAACAGGAACCTATTTTTTTAAGAAGGTCAGTGAGGTTAAAGAAATAGAATTACTTATTGATGGTTATGCAACAATGGATGAGCCGGGGGGTATGCTGGCCGGATTGGTTAGTCAATACGACAATGTATCAGACCGGAAGAACCGCTTGCTGGATCATTTGCTTTCCCGGTTTGCAGAAAATTTTACAGATTATGTGCTTCAGATGTATTCCCTCGAAGGGCAACCATCTGCGGAAAAGCTGATCAAAGCCAAATCTCTTTTATTAAAAGAATACCCGGAGGTCAGTGCAAGGAGGGGAACCGGGTACGACTACTTTAATAGTATCGACAATAAAGGAAATGTTGCTGAAGTATGGAACAGTGAAAATGTTGCAGGAATGGAGCACCGGCTTAGCCGTTTGCTCGGCATTGATAATTACAACAGAAGAAATCTTTCAGGTAATAGTGAGGAGGGAATGTTCCTGATAGAACATATTTTATTACGACCTGATCTTCATGGGCTGCAGGAACAGGATGGCCTGTTTGAACCAAAAAATTTTATTGCTGTTTGCGGCGGAGCGGATTGCGATGATTGCGAGGCAGACGCCTATTCCTTCAGGCTTACCATCATCTTACCCGCTGAAGCAGGGCGTTTCAAAAACAAGGACTTTAGAAACTATATAGAAAAGACAATAAGGCTGGAAACTCCGGCGCATATTTATCCACGCATATGCTGGTGGAGCAATGCGTCCCTCGCCGCTTTTGAGCCGATATATAAAAATTGGCTGGAGCTGAAACAAGCGGGGGAAGCCCACACAGCAGAGGGGATGATGTTGCTGCAGCAATTGATCCAATTATTAAACGAAAGAAAAAGCATTTATCCTCCGGGCATATTGAGCGATTGTGATAATCCTGTTGCAAACCCAGTAATACTTGATCAAACCAATTTAGGCAATTTAAAAACCTGATAACATGGCTACGAATATTAAACTGACCGAATCGGTAAGCGGTTATTCTATATTTAAAACCAACCAGCTGTTAACAGCAGCGCATTTAAACAGCATTGGCCGGTTTTTTGATTACCAGGACCGGCTTACCAGGGCCCGGCTATTGGGTGTTGGTATTGTTTGCGGATTGAATGTGAGTTTTGGAGCGCGATCGATCACAGTTGGCAAGGGCGTAGGGATTACCAGTGACGGAGATCTGTTGTCTTTTGATGCAGATCAGGCTTTTACGGGTATTGTGCCATTTGATGATAAGGATGCACAATACGATCTGTTCCGTTCCCTGTTGGACAATCGGGAAGCGCCGGCTCTATGGTATCTGACAACAGATCCGCAGGAGGATGGCTTTACAACGGTACCTGCTTTTTTTGAAAGGGAGCATACTCTGTCAGACTATGTCGCTGTTTTGTATAATAGCCAGTTCATAAAGGACACTGATAATTGCTCGGGCGAAGACTGCGACGGGAAGGCGGATATGTATCATAACAGCATACGTGTGTTGCTGATGCACAGAAACGACTACGACAGCATTGTAAAAGAAAATAAATGCGGCGATGAATACTATCTGCCCGAAGTAGCCATTCCGAGAGTATTGCTAAACGAGAAGGATAATATTTTCAGTTATGGAGATTTGCTTACGGCCTATAAAACGGGGATCAACAGCGGAGCCGGCTTATTGCAGGAACCTTTAAAAGCGGCAACCGAAGCGGCAACTGTTTTACAGGAGTGTTATGCTGCAAATGGCGGGCAAAAACAATTTTTTTCAGGAAAGGAGGTTTCGGCCCTGGCACAATTAAACGAGCTGGTGAAAACTGCAATAGCTGAAAACAGGCAGGGAATACAATATGTGTATGGTTTGTTGAAAGATATTAGCCAGGCTTATGATGATTTTAAAGATAGTACTTATGACTTGTGTTATGAGTGTTGTGTGGCTCCGGGTGCATTTCCAAAACATCTGGCCTTAGGCTTATTACAGAATACAACAAACGGGTATTCAAAGTACCGGCAGGAATTTATAGAATCTCCTATACTGAATAATAAAAATGAGGATATAGAACGGGCATTAAAATTGTTCGCGCGCCTTGCGAAATTAGCGGCCTGTTTTTCAATTCCCGCGAGACCGGTTATAAGGATCACCCCCTCGGTAGCAATACATGAAAAGCTGGAGAACAAACCTATTCCCTATTACTATGATGTGGAAAATATGGTGGATGATTGGGCGCCAACCCAGAGCAGGCGTAACCGGAACAATGCTATTCTTTCTTATCACGCCAGTTTGTATTCTTCTTTACCACATATAACGCAGCCGCTGGCTTATAATATTGATAAATACTCTTTCTTTAGAATTGAAGGGCATGTAGGTAAAACCTACGACAATGCCTATACAACCATCGATAACCTGCGGAAACAATACGATCTGCCATTTGATATCGCTGGTGTTCAATTACAAAAAGAAAAAATAAGATTTATTCCACCTAAAACAATTAAGCCCGGGCTGCTGGACATTTTATACGATAAAGAAAAATTATTGTTAGGCACCAAGCTTGATTTTATAAAGAAGTATAATGACTCTATTGCCCTCAACCTGCCCGATGATAACGAGCTGAACCAACCGGCCATTACCAAGGAATATGGCGACCCCAGGGCATTAAAGAATATGGTGCTGACCAAAAAGCTGGAGCTGGAAAACCAGATTACCAATGCAAGAACATTACTGGCGAAACCTGTTTTGGAAACTGCCGGAAAAGTAGATTGGGATGATATGCATGTTACCATGGCGAACGCCGGTGCGCAGATCAATAAGAACTCCAAACTCTTTACTGCGGCAGCTTACCGGTCGCCCCTGGAAAACCTGGCTATATTAGAGCAACCCAAAACCTTGCTATGGTTAGGGGATCTGTTGGTAAAGCAAAAGCAGCAGGTGGAAGACGGGTATATTTTCAGCAACTTCCTGAAGCAAAACCCATCCATGTTACATAATGCAGGGGTGTGCAGGGGAGGTACTTTTATTTTGGTATATGAAAAAACCGGTGATGTAGAAACGGTGGTGGCTGATTTCTATCTGCCGTATATAGCCAAAGCAGACCTGGTTGAAGCAGCGGTAGATACATCGAACCTGCCTGTTCGGCCAATCAGGGAAATAGATTTTACGATCTCGAAAGATATTGTCAAACGCCCTATTTTAAATGCAGATATTTTCAACATAAACGACCAGCTAGTGAAAGTGAAGGATTTAACACAACAATCAGAGCGGTTTTTAGGGCAAAAGATAAATGAGTTTGACGGACGCATCAACAAGGTGGGAGAGCAGGTATTAAAGAATGAGCAAAGTATTATACAAAAGGTAGATGTAGTGAAAGACAGATATGAAAGTTCTTTTTCCAAGCTTATTTCTTCTTATGATACGGTGGTAACCAAATCCAACGTTAAGGTAAACGGCACACAGCTGGGAGAAGTAACACGCGATGAGTTTGAAGCCCTGGTAACCGGTGTACGTACAGAGTTCAACGGAAAACTGGGAGACTTTGAGACCAATATCAATAATCGCTTTAGTACTATAGCAAAAGACATCACAGACAGTAAAGTATTAATTCAAAAAGCAAACGCTGACATCAGTTCTTTGGATGTTAAGATTACATCAACACGAAACGAAATATTAACAAAGGCAGACCAGGATATTAAAACAGTGAATGACCGGGTGACGGCTGTTAACAATACGCTTGATGCCAAAATAGGTCAGTCGGTAGCAACAACTGACGCCAAATTAAACACGGCTATAGCAGGCATCAATCAAACGATTAACAATAACGCCAATGCCTTGGACCAGAAGCTGGCAACAACCAGAACCGAGATTCTGAATACCGCTGACAGGACCGCAACGGCTAAGTTAAACGCTCAGAAAGAAAGCTTCGACTCTTCTATCACAAAGATCAATAACGATATTATTAAGATAAGACCTCGTTAACGTGTTCGGAACAAAACACATAGTAAACAGGGTTGCGGTAAATACTTCGGGTATTGCTACGGAAAATGTTTTCCAATGGAGAGCCTGCCTGGCATCTTATATAAGCGATGTGTTCCCGCGTCAACTGCAGCAAATACTGGACGAGCTATTTCTGCCGGAAGAGCAGGTAATCATTGACCGGCTGGAAGTGAATATTGATCTGGCTAAGGCTCAGGTAACTGAACAGCTTCAAAGCGAACTGGCGCAGGCCATAAGGAGAGCGATAAGCCATCAAAAGCAGGAAGCCATATTAATGAAGTTACAGAACGCGGCTCTGCCTGTTACTGGTATTTTAAACAGGTCGCTGGATGCATGGTTTTTTTATCTTCAAAAAGGATATTATCCCTGGTTTCACCAACAGGTGCTTACAGGAAGGGCGTTAGAATCGTTAATAGAAGAGCATGCCCAAAACATTATTCAGCGTTTGCCGGAGTTGTTGACTTCGTTCCAGGCGCAGCAGCGGTTTTTAATTGAAATATCAGGGAGAATGTTACTGGTATTGCTTCCTTATTTTGTTATAACAAATAATCCCTCTGATCTTTTTGAAAAGAGTACATCAATGGGGCAGGGGAGAGAGAAGCAGGCTGAAAAAGCAAGGCAGATACTTTTGGGCCTGATCCTGAATAAAGAACAAATAGAAGCAGACCGGTTTATACAAATGATGCATCCTGCCTTCTATCTTAAGATGCAGCATTTAAGAGAGCAGCGAATGGAACCCGGTGAAAAAATGAATCATTCAATAAAAATAAAATCAAACCATCAGGAAGAAGAAAAAGATGCAGCTGTTTGGATTCAAAATGCCGGGCTGATTTTGCTACACCCGTTCCTGCCTGTTTTGTTTGAAAGAGTGTCAATAGTAAACGATCAAAAGCAGATCACTGATATAGGGAAGGCGTTAGCTTTATTGCATTACCTTTTATATGCAGAAGAGGAGTATTCGGATGCCGTAATGGTGTTACCCAAAATTATTTGTGGAAAGCCCTATAATGATCCTGTACGATTGGAAGCAACAATTAACAGCGAAGAAAAGAAAGAGTGTGATGAATTATTGCTTTCAGTTATAGAGTACTGGGATGCTTTGAAAAGCACATCAGTAAAGGGCCTCTTACAGTCATTTGTATGGAGAAAAGGAAAATTAACGTATAGCGATAGCGGCTGGCTATTGCGGGTAGAAAACCGGGTGGAAGATATTTTATTAGACCGCCTGCCCTGGAGCATCGGTTATATCAAACTACCCTGGATGACAACACCTCTTACAACCGAGTGGAGATAACTTAAAATTAAAACCGGGTTATGCACACATCACAAACAAAAACTGAAAAGAAAACAGCTGCTACCGGCAAGAATCTTTTTTTTGCTCCGGTACAAGCAAAGTTAACCATCAATCAACCCAATGATGTGTATGAGCGGGAGGCGGATGCCGTTGCAGAGCGGGTAATGTGTATGACAGATCATGCAACAAAAAGCGCTTCATTCTTCCGGCCAAAGCCTGTAAGCATACAACGTAAAGATCAAAGCAGCTCAGCTTTTGATGCCCAGGATCAGCTAGCGGATTATGTAGGAGGTTTGAATAATATAGGTTCATCCATGCCGGCGCAAACCCAACAGTTTTTTGAATCCAGGATGGGCCATGACTTTTCCAACGTAAAGATACATACAGACGCACTGGCGGCTAAGTCTGCTCAAAGCATTAATGCACTGGCTTATACATCCGGGAATAATATCGTTTTTAATCAAAGCCAATATCAACCGGGAACAGATACCGGCAAAAGACTGTTAGCTCACGAGTTGACACATGTGATGCAGCAAAGCGCCAACATACAACCCTACAGAAGTAAAAAAGCATTCAATTTTGGAAAAAATGATACTGCAACACTGGTAGAGGATTCTTTTTCCTATAAAAAGGATAAAGAAACCAAACCCTGGATAGAAACGATCCTGCTAACTCTTGATAAAACGATAACCGATGTGAACGGGTATACAACGTATACGGGATCAGGAAAAGCAAGCTATTATAACAACGCAGTAAAATTACCCGACATCAGTTTTACAGCAACCGCCGGATCTGAGGATTTGGGAATGACTTCAGCAGGCTCCTTTAAAGTAACACGGATAGAGGGAATTGGCTATAACAGCGGAAAATATTCAGGTAAGGTGGATAAGAAGAATCGGGAAGGTCCCAATAAAAGATATTCAAAGGACTTGTCGGCTAATATGAGCTTTGCTGTTTTTTTCCATGGAGGAGAGGCCTTACACCAGGGGCCTTTAGATTGGAGCTCGCACGGGTGCGTACATGTAGATTGGGGAACGGACGAAATGCAACAGATCAATTATCACAGTGTGATCGGGCTCACCAAAGTGGAAGTGAAATACATATAACCCAACAAATTAATAGGGTCAATAATAGCAATTGTTTTGACACGGATCTTCTCATGGTTACAGGCGGCCTGCTTGTAAACTGACTGATTAAGAATTTCCGGCATTAAACCTCACAAAGGAATTTCAATTCGATATGACGAAGGAATTAAACCATTTACGGGAAGGCCTCGACCTTCTGAGTACAGCAATAAGTCAGCGCCTGTACTATTTTTTCAGTAAGCAGGAGCAGGCCCCGCCTAAGATCTTACCGGCAGATATTGCAGTTCCCCGGATGAAATCAATGCCGGTACTCAATGCAGAGGAGTTTGTGATTGTAACCATGGCTCTTGCACCGCATATCGTGCCGGGTTTTTTCGATACTGCGATCCAGCAATATTTACCGCAGGGCGGAGAATTTCCCGAATTAGGAGGGATAAAAACGGGTAATCAGCGTGGCATGCAACCCACCGGTGAAACGGCATTATTTGTGCTTGCGGGCATGGATATAAGTGAGCGGTTAAGGGTTTCCCGCTATTTCTCTGCCGATCATATTTTTTATAAAAGAAATATTTTATGGCTGGATACGCTACAGGCAAGAGAACCCGCTTTTAGCGCCAAACTGGTTTTATCACAGGAGTATGTAGATCTGCTGTTAATAGGAAAAGCTTCAAAACCCCGGTTTAGCAGCAGCTTTCCTGCCAGGCTTATCGAAACAGGATTGGGATGGGATGATCTGGTGCTAAGCGCGGAAGCCATGCAGCAGGTGCGGGAACTGCAAACCTGGCTCGTCCATAAAAAATCTTTAATGAATGGTTTGAAAATGGCTAAAAAGTTGAAACGGGGTTACAGGGTACTTTTCCATGGTCCGCCCGGAACCGGCAAAACTTTAACGGCAACATTATTGGGCAAGCATACCAAACGGGAGGTGTATCGCATTGATCTATCCATGGTGGTGTCAAAATATATTGGGGAAACAGAAAAGAATCTTGAAGCTCTTTTTAACAGGGCAGAAGCCAAAGACTGGATCCTGTTTTTTGACGAGGCAGATGCTTTGTTTGGTAAAAGAACGGGCGTACGTGATGCACATGACAAGTATGCCAACCAGGAAGTTTCCTATTTATTACAAAGAGTGGAAGATTTTGACGGGCTGGTAATATTAGCATCTAATATGAAAAGTAATATTGATGAGGCTTTTATAAGGAGGTTTAATACCATTATCAGGTTTACGCAGCCCACACCCGATGAGCGGGAAAAGATCTGGAGAAACTCTTTTCCCGAGAAAATGGAATTTGGAAATAAGGACGATGTTCCTTCATTAGTAAAGCAATACGATCTTTCGGGGGGAAGCATTGTAAATATCGTTCAGTATGCCTGTTTGAAAACACTTGAAAAAGGGAATACAGAGATCTTTTTAGAAGATGTGGTAGCGGGTATAAAAAGAGAGATGCATAAAGAAGGCAAGCCGTTTTAAAGTGTAGCCGAATATTTTTTGTGGTTTGAGCCAGAGTTTCAGAGGGCTCCGGAAATTGCCAAATGCCTTAAAAGCAAAAATCCACTCTCAAAGAGTGGATTTTTTCGTGGTGTGGGCCGGGATCGAACCGGCGACACAAGGATTTTCAGTCCTTTGCTCTACCGACTGAGCTACCGCACCATCCGTAATCGGGTTGCAAAAATAGTGGTTTTTTGATAACAATGTGAATAATTGTCAAAAAAATGTTAGTTACATCCCATATTCGGCTAAAAACTTGATTCGCATGATCTTAAGCTGCTCCCAGTTGAAGTCAAATTCAGCAAGTTCCTGTTGCGCAACATCCAGTGATGAGGTTTCACAGGTCTTAAAATACTCTATAATCTCTTCCTGGTCAGCCTCGTCGAGCATTTCGTCAATAGCATAACCCAGGTTTAACTTGGTACCGCTGGCTGCAATGGTTTCCATTTCTTCCAAAAGTTCCGATATTTTCCATCCCTTATTTTTGGCGATGGTTTCCAGTGGGATCTTTTTATCCGTTTGCTGAATAATATATACTTTGTTGCCGCTTTTATTGACCACGCTCTTCATCACGAAGTCGTCAGGCTTCACAATATTGTTTTCTTCAACATAGCGGGCAATCAGCTCAATAAATGGCTTGCCATAACGCCTGGCTTTTGGACCGCTTACTCCCTGGCATTTTTCCAGCTCCTGTAACGTGGTAGGGTAAAGTGTGGCCATATCCTGTAGCGAGGTTTCCAGGAAAATAACCCATGGCACCAGGCCCACTTTTTTCGCCTGCTTCTGGCGCAGCTCTTTCAGCATCTCAAATAGTTTGTCATCCGCCGCAGCTCCCTCCCCGTTTCCATCTCCGCCCTCTTCATCATCACCTACAGCGTCTTCAAACTTATTATTCAGTACAATAGTGAAGCTCTTGGGCTTTTTAGTAAAGTCGTTACCCTTATCGGTAACCTTTAAAACACCATATTCCTCAATATCTTTTCTGATCAGACCTTCCAGGATCATTTGACGAACCAGGGAGTTCCAGAAATGGGCGTCGTGCTCCTTGCCGGCCCCAAAGCAATTTAAGCCTTCGTGCCTGAACATTTTTACCTGTGGCGTGAGCTTACCACTAACAATATTAACGAGATAGTCCGTGGCAAATTTCTCATCCAGCTCTTTCAGGGCTTTCAGGGCAACTACTACTTCTGCCTTAGCTTCAATTTTTTCTTTAGGGTGCTTACAATTGTCACAATTGCCACAATTTTCCTCCAGGTAATGTTCGCCAAAATAGCTCAGGATCACTTTTCTCCGGCATACGCCACTTTCTGCATAAGCAACCGTTTCATTGATCAGCTGGGCACCTACTTCGCGTTCACTCAGGGGCTTATCGCGCATCAGGTGTTCCAGCTTGCTTACATCTTTATGAGAATAATACAGTACACACTTGCCTTCCAGTCCATCCCGCCCGGCGCGGCCCGTTTCCTGGTAATAATTCTCAATCGATTTAGGAATATTATAATGAATAACAAACCGGATATCGGGTTTGTCAATACCCATTCCAAAAGCAATGGTGGCTACTATAACCTGCACATCTTCACTCAGAAAATCATCCTGGCGTTTGGCGCGCAGTTTTGCATCAAGGCCCGCATGGTAAGCAACTGCTTTAATGCCGTTTGCTTCTAAAATGGATGCAAGCTCCTCGGTGGTTTTACGGTTGAGCGTATAAATAATTCCGCTCTTATTCTTCATTCCCTTAATAAAACGCACAATGCTCTCGTCCGTTTGATTCTTTTTTATCTTGGGAAGAATTTCATAATAAAGATTTTCCCTGTTGAAAGAAGAAATAAAAATATTAGGATTACGAAGATCCAGGTTTTTTACAATATCGCTCTGAACTTTTGGAGTAGCGGTAGCTGTCAATGCAATAACAGGAACCTTGTCATTGATCTGGTCCATCATCTCCCGTAATCTCCTGTATTCAGGCCGGAAGTCATGACCCCACTCACTGATACAGTGCGCTTCATCTACAGCGAAAAAAGAAATATCCAGGTCGCTGAAGAAAGCAAGATTTTCCTGTTTGGTCAGCGTCTCCGGCGCAACATAAAGTAATTTGGTTTTGCCCGAAAGCAGGTCGTCATGAACCTCTTTTATTTCCTTTTTATTAAGCGTAGAATTAAGAAAGTGAGCTATTTCGTCATTACTATTATAGCCTCTTACCAGGTCTACCTGATTTTTCATCAAAGCGATAAGCGGCGAAACAATGATCGCTACGCCTTTTAACATTACTGCCGGCAGCTGGTAGCACAAACTTTTTCCGCCGCCTGTTGGCATTATTACAAATGTATCATTTCCGGCAAGCAAAGACTCTATTATTGCTTCCTGCTTGCCTTTAAATTGTTTGAATCCGAAATGTTGCTGCAACTCTTTTTGCAGATCTATTTTAGCCTTAGGCTTTTGCTCAGGTTCTTTTTTGGCTTTTTTTGGAGCCGCTTTTGCTGATTTAACTCCCATTATAACAAATCCATAATATTTAAAAAAATCAAGTGTAAAAAGATACACCAGTTATCCCTAATAAAAAAATATTCTTTAGAAAGGGGTGCTAAGTTAGTCTAACTAATGAAACGATTAAAAGCAAAAAAGGTTAAAAGTTTCTTCCGGCCTTTTTGGCAGTACCGGCAGATGATTGTCAAACGATGTATGAACTGCGCTTACCTGCTGATCATCAGGGTATCACGCTTTCTTTTTCTTTGGTTGATTTGATTACAGAAAGCTTTTTCTTTTTTAAATGTATAAACCGATATTTTTGCCTTTTGCTGTAAATCATGCCACAGTCACCCCAAAATATCGCCCTTCGTGTTATAGCAATGGAAGCTGCAGCTATAAGCGACCTGGGAAGCCTGATCAACGATCATTTCGACCAGGCCATTGAATTATTACAAAGCTGTAAGGGCCGCGTGGTTTTAAGCGGAATCGGTAAAAGCTCGCTGATTGCACAAAAGATAGTGGCAACATTTAACTCCACCGGAACGCCATCTATTTTTATGCATGCTGCAGATGCATTACATGGTGACCTGGGAATTGTGCAGGAAGACGATGTTGTTATTATTGTAAGCAAAAGCGGCAATAGCCCGGAAATAAAAGCACTGATTCCTCTTATTAAGAATTTTGGCAATAAGCTGATTGCCATTTCAGGCAACAACCAGTCTTTATTAGCCTTGCAGGCCGATGTTTTTTTGGATACTACGGTACAACAGGAGGCTTGCCCTAATAACCTGGCGCCAACCACCAGCACCACCGCGCAGCTGGTAATGGGCGATGCCCTGGCTGTTTGCTTAATGGAGCTAAAGGGTTTCAAAGACGGGGACTTTGCAAAATTTCATCCGGGCGGAACTTTGGGAAAGAAATTATACCTGCGTGTGGCAGATGTTTGCGCGCATAACGAAAAGCCCTTTGTTTTTGCAGATCAGACCTTAAAAGAAGTTATTGTGGAAATAACAAAAAGGCGACTGGGCGTTACGGCAGTGGTTGATGAACAGCACAACCTGATCGGGATCATTACAGACGGGGACCTGAGAAGGATGCTGGAAAAGAACACAGATATCGATCATATTGCAGCAAAAGATATTATGACACGTGAGCCGAAAAGTATTGTAGCGGACGAGCTGGCTGTAACAGCTCTGGATATGATGCGTAAAAACTCCATTACTCAACTAGCGGTTACTAATGGAACAAAATATTCCGGCATCATACATATTCACGATTTATTAAAAGAAGGGTTAATTTAATTTATGAATAAGAACCATTATGTAGCAATTATGGCTGGTGGCATTGGAAGCCGTTTTTGGCCTAAGAGCCGAACCAGTTTTCCAAAGCAGTTTTTAGATATATTGGGCACCGGTAAAACGCTGATACAGGCTACATTTGCACGTTATAGTAAAATTGTTCCTGTAGAGAATATTTTTGTAGTCACTTCAGAAGATTACGCCGGTATTGTACACGAACAATTACCTGAACTACCTCAGGATAATATTGTAGCCGAGCCATTCAGAAAAAATACAGCGCCCTGTATTGCTTATATCGCATTTAAAATTCATGAGTTAAACCCGGATGCGGTGATGATTGCTGCGCCGGCCGATAACCATATTCTGGACGAAGAAAATTTTGGCGGCGTAATGCATAAAGCGCTGGATTTTGTGTCGCATGTAAGTGCTTTAACTACGGTTGGCATCATGCCAACCCACCCCAATACGGGCTATGGATATATACAGCACGAAGGACCAGAAGCAGCGCCCGGCATTTACAAAGTGAAAACCTTTACCGAAAAGCCAAACCTGGAGCTGGCCAAAACCTTTATCGAAAGCGGCGACTTTCTATGGAACAGCGGCATTTTTACCTGGAAATGTAAAACAATTATCAGCGCTTTCGAGCAGCACCTGCCCGAAGTGTTTGAGCTATTCGACGGCGAAAAAGAGCAACTCAATACGCCCCGCGAAAAAAAGACAATTGAATCTATTTACTCTCAATGTCCCAGTATTTCTATCGATTTCGGGATTATGGAGAAGGCTAATAACGTTTATATCATTCCTGCCTCTTTTTCATGGAGCGATCTGGGCACCTGGAACAGCGCCCATGCCAATATGGAAAAAGACTATTTTGATAATGCTGTTGTTGGTGACAATGTAATGGTTTTCGACACCCATCATTGTATGATCCACACATCCAATAAAAAGATGATTCTGGTGCAGGGCCTGGAAGATTATATAGTAGTGGATACCGATGATGTTCTGATGATCTGTAAAAAAGAAAAGGAACAGGACATCAAAGACTATGTGTCGGAGATCAAAAGAACAAAGGGAGATAAGTATTTATAAAAATTACCGCATAATCGGCGTAATTTTAAGTAACTATGTTAAGCAGCTATCCGGTACAGAATATCCTGTTTCTAGATATTGAAACAGTGCCACAGGAGTCGGACTATAACCAGTTAGCCGACGATTGGAAAGGGCTCTGGAACAGTAAGGCCAGCGTATTATTACGAAACAGGGAGGATGAAACTCCTGAAACCATTTATGAGCGGGCCGGAATTTACGCCGAGTTTGGAAAAATCATCTGTATTAGCTGCGGGGTTATTCAGGGCCCCGAAAATAACCGGAAGCTCATCATCAAGTCTTTTGCAGGAAGCGATGAAAAAGAGCTGCTCAGGAATTTTAGCGAAATGCTGAATAAATGGAGTCCGCCCGTGCCGGTGCGAGCGGGAACAGGCAGTAATGAGCCCAAATATTTATGTGCCCATAACGGTAAGGAGTTCGACTTCCCTTATATCTGCCGCCGGCTAATAATCAATTATTTACCCATACCCTTATTGCTGAACATGGCAGGCAAAAAGCCCTGGGAGGTTAACCACCTTGATACCATGGAGCTGTGGAAGTTTGGAGATTACAAAAGCTACACCACCCTTAACCTGCTGGCGCACAGCTTGGGGATACCCACTCCTAAAGACGATATTGATGGCAGTATGGTAGCGAAAGTGTATTACGAAGAAAAAAACCTTGATCGCATTGTTACCTATTGCCAGAAAGACGTGGTAACCCTGGCACATATATTCCTTCGATTCATGGGAGAAAGCCCTTTACCGGCAGAGGCAGTAGAAATAAAATAACGAGCTGTTAGGTGCTGTGCTTTCCCGAAAAAAGCATTGGTTGGGCTCTGAAGCAAACCGGCAAACTTTTGAGCTTGCAAAAATGTTTATGGGCCGTAACCCTTCATTAACCTATTTTTAACCGAAATAAAAATATATTTGCGCCAATCTAAAATATTTATGAAGAAAATTCTATTTGCTGCTTGCGCTTTATTTTTTGCAGGAAGTGTATTGGCTCAGGTTGATACTACAACAAAACCTGAATTGGTGGTGAGCGAACCAGCTAAAAAGCCAAAGAAAAAATATAATCTGACTAACCGCGCTAACGACCATTTTTTAGTGCAGCTGGGTTATACCAATTGGATGGATGCGCCGGATAGCATTGCAACCAAAGGCTTATCAAGAAGTATTAATGCCTATTTCATGTTCGATTTCCCGTTTAAGAGCTCTCCCAAGCTAAGTGCGGCAATTGGAGCGGGAGTTGGTTCGGATCACGTTTTCCTGGATGGAAGCTTTGCTGATGTTAAGGGAAGAACCACTACCATGCGTTTTTATGGTGGCGACACAGCTAATGTGGATGTGAAAAAGACAAAAGTCGTTA
The DNA here is from genome assembly GCA_039593785.1 of Niabella sp. GTDB lineage: Bacteria > Bacteroidota > Bacteroidia > Chitinophagales > Chitinophagaceae > Niabella. The sequence continues at coordinate 23,542 of JBCNOR010000004.1, forward strand.
CCACTTACCTGGAAGCACCTATTGAGTTGCGTTATACATCAAATCCCGAGCAAAGCGATAAAAGCTTTAAAGTAGCAATAGGAGTAAAAGTGGGAACCATGTTAAAAGGCGGAACACGTAGCCGCATTACAGAACCTAATTCCAGCCCCAACTACCTGTTAAAAGAGTCGAGCAAAACTTATTTCAATACCACCCGTATCGTAGGTACCGCCCGCATTGGTCTTGGGCACTTTACGCTGTTTGGAACTTACCAGTTTACCAGCTTGCTGAAAGCAGGGGCAGGTCCGCAACTGAAGCCTTATACCATTGGTTTGAGCTTTGGCGGTCTTTAAAAATAGGCACACAATATTGTAAAGCGACGGGAACGTCGCTTTTTTTATACACAAAAGTTTGCGCAAGCAAATGATTGCATTTATATTTGCAAGCAAATGCTTGCGTATTATGAATGCACGGAGAGACGTTTTTCAGGCCATAGCCGACCCTACGCGAAGGGCTATTATCGGTTTAATTTCAAAAGAGCCAACAAATGTTAACAACATTGCCGGTCAATTTGATGTGAGCCGCCAGGCCATATCACTACACCTGAAAATATTAACAGAATGCGGATTGATATCGGTAAAGCGACAGGGACGTGAGCGGGTTTGCGAGGCAAAACTTGAAAAGCTGAACGAAGTAAATGAATGGGTAGCCCAATACAAAGAGTTCTGGTCGAAAAAGCTTAACGCGCTTGAAAACTACCTTAATACTATTTCTGAAAATAAAAACGATAAATATGAAAAATCAACTGGGAAAAATATCAAAAGAAAATGATGGTTTTAAAGTTGTTTTCGAAAGAATATTGCACCACCCGATAGAAAAGGTTTGGAGTGCTATAACCAACCCGGAGGAGTTGCAATATTGGTTTACCGATATCGATTGGGATCTGCAGCCCGGCAGTAAAATAGTTTTTCAATACCGCGATAAAGATAAAAGCCGATCCTTTGGTGAAATTATAAGTGTAGAGGCGCCAAATAAATTAGTTTGGACCTGGGAAACCGAGCTGGCTGTGTGGGAGCTTTCAGCAATAAATGCTCAGTCAACCCGGCTCGTTTTTACTTATAGTAGGGTAGAAGAAAACCTTGCCCTCAATGTTGCCTCCGGGTTTCACGATTTGCTTAACCTGCTTGAAGAAAGACTAGCCGGAAGTAGCGCTATGTCGCCTTTTGGTGCGGAAGAAAACCCGCAAGCACTTTACCCTATACAGGTTAGGTATGCCGCCCTTATATTCCATGACCATCCCACCCTGTTGAAAAACCTGCCCCTGACAGTGGAAAAGGAATTGAACGCACCCATAGAAAAAGTTTGGAATGCCCTTACCGATAAAGACGAGATGAAGCAATGGTATTTTACTTTAGATGATTTTAAGGCAGAAGAGGGCTTTCAGTTTTCCTTTCCCGGAATTGGAAATACAGGTGAAAAATATATGCATCGATGCACTGTTTATGAAGTAAACCCACCTTACAAGCTGCAGTATAGCTGGGCATACGATGATATACCCGGGTTCTCGCTGGTGGAGTTCAACCTGGCGCTATCTGGTGACCATCATACAATATTAACCCTTCATCACTTTGGATTAGAGACATTTCCGCAGGATAGGGCCGATTTTGCGCGCAGCAGCTTTAATGGCGGGTGGAACGAACTGGTTGGTAAACTTTTACCCCAGTATTTGTCCGGCAATTAAGAAAGGTTTTTGTAAAGATAGAGGGGCGGGTTCTTCCGCCCCTTTTCTTTTGATCAAATATTTAATGCTACATTCGGCGCCTGTTATAAAACGCAGATCCAACCATATGCTGTTTCAGGATATCAGCTATTTACAAAACGGAACAACCCGCCAGCAGGAAGCTTTTTCAGTTCTGCGCCAGAACAGGGTGTTGGAACACTTACACCCATTCAATCCGGTTTTGGTGGGAACCATCCCTATTAATATAGACATTGAAACCAGTGACCTGGACATTATTTGCTGCTTCGAACACAAAAACATTTATAGGGATACAATCATAAGCCTGTTTAAAGAGTTCGAGCTTTTTTCGATCAGGGAGCGTGAAGAAAAGGAAGAAACCGTTATCGCTGGCTTTTTCACCGGGGGCTTTATGATAGAGATTTTTGGGCAGAATATTCCCTGCCGGCAGCAAATGGCCTACCGGCACATGCTGGCAGAGCATGAGTTATTGAATAAATACGGAGAACCATTTCGCCGGCAAATTATTGCTTTGAAAAAGCAAGGCTACAAAACAGAACCGGCATTTGCAAAGCTCCTGGGTTTGCAGGGCGATCCTTACCAGGCGCTGCTTCAATTAGAAAAGATATAGCTGAACCGTTAAATGATACCAATGGATATAGACTTAATACTAAATGCCATTTATCCGCTTCCTCCGGCTTCCCTCGCCAGGCTTCTTGCTGGTATAAAAGAAGTTGCTTATCCCAGGGGACATCTATTATTTCGTGCTCAAAAAGTAGAAACGTCTGTGTATTTTATTAAAAAAGGAATGGTGCGGGCGTATCAAAATGCAGCTGAAAACGAGATCACCTTCTGGTTTGGACAGGAGGGCGACCTGGTTATTTGTATGAA
>JBCNOR010000040.1:0-15807 GCA_039593785.1 Niabella sp.
GTTTGTGTCGTCCAAGACGCCAACAACGTCGCGGTACCGGGTGCCGGGCAGTTATCACCTGTGGGTACTGATTGATCATCACGAGCAACCGGATACCCCGAGTTTTAACTATGGTATCAGCGACATAACCAAAAGCTCTACCTGCGAAATGATCTATGATTTTATTGTTGCCAGTGGCCATGATAAATTAATTGACGCAGGCATTGCCCAATGTTTGTATTCGGGTGTTGTTACTGATACAGGCTCTTTTAGATTCTCGTCCACACACGCATCCGTACACCGCATGGTAGCCCGGCTGATGGAAACCGAATTTGACCATGCGCTGGTACACAGTAATCTTTATGATAATTTTCTGGAAAACCGGTTGCGCTTTATAGGTCATGTGCTGAGTAACAGAATGGAGTTTCTATATGAATACAATACCGCTTTGATTGCGATCAGCAAACAGGATCTCTTGAAATATGAAATCAAAACAGGAGATACGGAAGGACTGGTTAATTACCCGCTTTCGGTAAAAGGAATTGAATTGGTAGGATTTGTAATTGACAGAGACGAAGAACGCAAATGGAGTTTTAGAAGTAAACGTCATTTTGATTGCAATACATTTGCGCGTAAATACTTTAACGGAGGCGGTCATTACAACGCATCAGGGGGAAGCAGTAAAGATAATTTGGCCCAGACAGTCGCACATTTTAAGCAGGCTGTGATAGAAAACGAACAGCTGCTGGCCGACAAAAACAAATCGTAAATTATAATTAACAATAACAAAAATGAAACGTTCACAAATTTTAGGAGCATTGGCTTTTGCTACGATAGCATTTGCTGCTTGCAACAATGCAGACTATCAAACCACTGCTGGCGGTTTAAAGTATAAAATAATTGATGGAGGAAGTAAAGACAGCTCCAAAGTAGGAGATGTTTTAAAAATGAATGTACTCCAAAAAATAGAAGGGGCTAAAGACACTGTATTAACAGATACTTATGGAAAGCTACCGGCATTTGTAAAAATACAGGATATACCAACCGGTCCTACCAGTTATGGTCCGGATGAGCTTTTCAAAAAGCTGAAAAAAGGTGATAGCCTTATTACTGTAATGTATGTTGACTCTTTAATTAAGAAGCAAATTGTTCAGGAAGCGCAAATGCCTCCTTTCATGAAAAAAGGCGATAAAATTATTTTAACTTTTAAAGTAGTAGAAGTATTTAAAAATGATAGCCTGGCCCAGGCCGACTACCAGAAAGAAATGGAAAAAGATGCTCCCCGCCAGAGAAAAGAGCAGGAAGCAATGATGGAAAAATTCAAAAAAGAACAGGAAGCGGCACAAAAAGCTGACGAAGCGGCTTTAGAAAAATCCGGAGAAAAAGCCAAACAAGTTCAGGCTGTTCAAAACTATATCAGTGGTAAAGGCTTTACTGCGGTAAAATCTCCTTTGGGAGCTTTTGTAAAAATTGACAACCCGGGTACAGGTGCCCAGGCTGCTGATGGCAAATTCCTGAAAGTAAAATATACCGGTAAATTACTGGATAAAGACAGCACGTTCGATTCTGGTGAAATTCCAATTCAATTAGGAAAAGGTGGCGCTATTCCAGGCTTTGAAGACGGTCTGCGTATGTTTAAACAAGGTGGCAAGGGAACTATATTTATCCCCGGTTATCTTGCATACGGTAAAGACGGATTTGGAGGTAAGTTTAAACCATATGCTCCAATGTATTTCGAGGTTGAAGTATTAAGTGTTGATGATAAAGAACCAGCACCTCAACCAATGCCTGCTCCACAGGCTCATGGTCCAAACGACGGTCATAATCATTAATTCTTTCTGAGAAAATAAACGGAAAGCCATCGCTGATGCGGTGGCTTTTTTTATGTGCAGGATACAACATGACAGTTTCAGCGGGCGTATCGGGTATTTTTAAACCTTCATGTCGATTGCATGCCGGAACTCAAAAGCAACCAACCATTCCGGCTCATTTATAAAACTATGCTGGTGAAACGTATAATGTTAGTATTGGTATTATGGGCTTTAGGTATAACTGCCCTGGCACAACGTTTAATGGAAAACCTCGACCGCGGCCTGGTTGCGGTACCCGATGGTAGTGGAAAGGTGTTTGTTTCATGGCGCTTGCTGGCATCAGATCCCGACGCAATTAGCTTTAATATTTACAGGAAAACCAATGGTTCGCCGGTAAAACTTAACCAGCACCCCATCTCCCAAACGACATCCTTCATCGACGACTGGAAGGATACCATTTCAGAACGAACTTATATTGTAAGAACAGTTCATCACCATACGGAATCAAAATCTGAAGATCGCTTTGTATTAAAAAATGCATCCCGGCCTTACCTCTCCATTCCACTTCAGATACCACCGGGATATGCCGCCAATGATGGATCGGTGGGAGACCTGGACGGGGACGGTGCATACGAGCTGATTGTACATATAGCGGGTAAGGGGCACGACAACAGCCATGCCGGTTTTACCGATGAGCCTTTGATACAGGCCTACAAATTAAACGGCCAGCTGTTATGGACCATCAACCTGGGTAAGAATATAAGAGAGGGAGCGCATTACACGCAGTTTATGGTATACGACCTGGATGGTGATGGGAAAGCAGAAGTGGCTATGAAAACCGCAGATGGTTCTAAAGATTCGAGGGGAAGAGTGATTGGTGATGCGACTAAAGACTGGAGAAATGATAAAGGGTATATACTCGCCGGTCCCGAATATCTTTCTGTTTTTAACGGTTTAACCGGCGAACTCATTCATACCACTGATTTTATACCACAGCGTGCGGCTACGCTTAACCCCACTACAGCAGAGCTAAAATCAATATGGGGTGATGGTTATGGTAACCGTATGGATCGTTTCCTGGCTGCTATTGCCTACCTGGATGGAAAACATCCCAGCCTTATTATGTCGAGGGGATATTACACCCGCTCGGTAATCACAGCCTGGGATCTTAAAAATGGAAAGCTGGAAAAACGGTGGACCTTCGACAGTGATATGCCCGGCAATAAAAAATATGCGGGACAGGGCAATCATAATCTTACAGTTGCTGATGTGGATGGGGACGGAAAGGATGAGATCGTTTTTGGTGCAATGTGTATTGATGACAACGGTAAAGGATTGTATTCAACCGGGCTGGGGCATGGAGATGCACTGCATGTGTCTGATCTTGATCCGGCCATACCAGGTCTTGAAGTATTCGGGATACAGGAGCGTTTCGATGACGCAGGCGCCAGTTTCAGGTCGGCTGCAACCGGGGAAATCTATTGGAAGAAAGCATCTGTAAAAGCAGGTGAAGACGGAGAAGGTCCCGGGCGCGGACTGGCATTAGACGTAGATCCGAGATATGCGGGTTTTGAATGCTGGGTAGCCGGAGCCGGTATACAAGGTATGTTTGATAGCAAAGGCAATAAAATAGCAGACCGTACTCCTTCCTGTAATATGGGTATTTACTGGGATGGGGACGTATTAAGTGAATTACTAAACGGAACTACTATTGATAAATGGGATTACCTGAATGCCAAAACCATCCGCATGCTCAATGCAGCGGACTTTAAATGCCGCAGCAATAACGGGACAAAATCTAACCCCGTTCTATCGGCAGATATATTGGGAGACTGGCGGGAAGAAGTGATCTACCGTACGGAAGATAATAAAGAGCTTCGTATTTTTTCAACAGCTATACCAACCGAACATAAATTTTATACGCTCATGCACGATCCCCAATATCGCCTGAGTATAGCCTGGCAGAATGTTGGGTATAACCAGCCTCCGCATACGGGCTTTTTTATGGGTGCAGGAATGAGTCAGCCGCCAAAACCCAATATTGTGTTTCCGAAAAAAATAAAATAACTACAGGTTATTTTCCATACCTGTTTAACAGGCATAACGGTCTGGGAAAAGCCGTAGCAGAATTGTTATTGGTGTAGCAGGTATCATGGAGTTCAGGAAACGATCCTTAAACCAGTCATAGAAGAAACAACATGCAGGTTGATACACTGAAAAGACGTTTTTATTGCGCGCTACGGTGTATTCATCTGTTATGATCTGCAAACAAAATAGATGATAGCAGGTTACTGTCATGCATGCAATGCTAGAGATTACAATTCCTCAGCCGGCTACATCAACAGGTTTTTAAAATACATTGTCAACTTCCGGACGGCTATACTGTTCCTGTGCGTCACTTATCTTAGGTAAGCCAAAATAGAAATATAAACGACGTTTAACCGGCTTGTCAAAAACCGTGTTTTCACTTTGAGGGCCTAATGCTTTGGTATTGGGACTGATGTTGAGCGCCAGTTTGGTACCCATTGCAGGAATTGCATCTAAAAAAGAAATATCTCCTTCCGGAAGCGCCGGGAAAGGCTTTGCACCACTTAAACCGTAAAAATTAAAGAGGCGTACGGATAAATTATCGTCTTCACTCGCTACATAAAACCGGCCTTCAACCGTATTAAACTCCATCCAGGTGATATCACTGTAATAACCTTTAAACTCAGGATATACTACAGGAGAGTATCCCGTATGTGTATTATTGAAAAAATTTTGCCATACATTAACAGGTGTTCCATGTGTTCGGTTCTTCCACTGCCTGTAAGGACCTTTACCCAGCCATTTAGCAGCCAGCACAAAATTTTCGGGGTAACTAAAGCTAACGCCGGCAAAAGGATAAGCACCTTCAATATGATACTCATAGTCGAGTGCAACCCAGCCATTCGCCTGCATGGTCCATTTGATGGTACGCATATTGCCCTCGCAGGTAAAGGTTGCCGAAGACTCTTTGGCGGTATTTGTAATAACTACATTGGTAACCCTTGCATTACCATTTAATAAAACAGGTCCGTTTTTGAAGGAAAGGTTGTCCATACCTGCTTTGGGATTTTTTATGCCTTCCAGCAAGCCTGTATGTTTATTAATAGTGATCTCAAGTCCGTTATTGGATAAGGTAATAAGTGAATCTGCTGCCGTAACCCCGGTGGACTGTGCTGCAAAATTCCAGATACCCGCCAATAGGTCCCGATTGGTTTTTAACTTCCAGCTCCATTGATACAGCTCCTTTCCAAACGGATCCTTTGCCTTCAGCAGCAAAGCATCATAGTCACGAAAGTCGGCAGGCAGGTTCAGCTGAAGCTGTCCTTTAGCCAAAGGAATGATTGACGGTGCTTTTGCAAATCCTGTTTTTGCTACCGTATATCCGCTGAACACCATATCGAATATACCTCTGAAATTCACCAATGCCCATTCATAAGTACACTCATCCAGGTTGGTAAAGTGATAGCGGTTCTCGAGTTCAATAGCGCCATTGAAACTTGCAGGAATCTCTTTTAAAGAAACCCTTACGGGGCTGAATATCTCACGTAATGCATAAAAGCTACCTTCTTTTTCGCGGTGAGGCCCCAGTATACCATCATTCGCATTCAAACCATTTGCATCGATAATATTGCGCATATCGGTACGAACAATACCCTCATCTACAAATGCCCACAGGAAACCACCTCCGCTTCTTTTAGCATTCCAGTGCAACTCCCAAAAGTCGTACATAGCAGAACCGGCGCCACCATCGTCCTGGGCATGCAAAAATTCTGTGGGCATATAAATAAGGCTATCATTCAAAATACTTTGAGTGCTGTAATAGTCTTCGTAATGATTACAGTCGATGCCATTAAAATCATTGCCGGGACGATGATGCGGATGGATCACCGGGCGGGCTGAAAAATCCCACCTGGTAAATACTGCATCCAATGCTTTATTAGTACCACCTTCGTTGCCATTGGCCCAGAAAATAATAGAAGGATGATTCAAATCTCTGGTGATCATTTCTTTTACAAGCGGGGTGCCGGCTTCCGTATTATAAGCCTTCTGCCATCCGGCCAGCTCGTTGATCACGTAAAGGCCCAGTGAATCGCAAAGCTGCAGAAATCTTTTATCGGGAGGGTAGTGCGAACACCTGACAGCGTTCATGTTCATTTCTTTGATCAGCTGCACATCCAGGAGTTGCAGGCTGTCATTCAGAGTTCGACCCGTTTCAGGCCAGAAACAATGGCGGTTAACACCCTTCATCTTCACCTGCACATTATTGATATAGATGCCATCGCCCTGTCTCACTTCGATTGTTCTGAATCCAAACTTTTCCTTCAGTTCGTAAATCGTCCTGTTGTTTTGCCGGAGATAAATATGTGCCGTATAAAGATTAGGAGTTTCGCTGGTCCATAATTGCGGGTTCTTTAAAGCAGATTTTAAAAGAACAGCAGAATCACCTTTATTAGCCTGGGTTGTTATACGCAATACTGTTATTCCTTTGGCATCTTTGATCTCTGTAAGAATGGTTGCAGGCTGTTGCAGGTTTTGTAAATACGCCATCATTTTAAAATTGCCATCAGCTTTGGCATCGATGCCCACGTAGTCGATATATGTTTTATTAACTGCTTCCAGGTAAACAGGTCTGAAAATACCTCCAAACACCCAGTAATCAGCCAGGCGCTCGGCATTGTTAACAGATACGGTTGATGACATTTTGCTAACCTCTGCTTCCAGCAGGTTAACGGTACCATAGTTAAGCTTATCAGTAATATTATACCGGAAACGGTAAAAAGCTCCCTGGTGCTTTGTTCCGGCAGGCCTGCCATTTATTTTTACCTCCGTATCCGTCATGCTTCCTTCAAAAACAATAAATACTTCTTTGCCCTTCCACGAAGCCGGAATTTTAAATGAATGCCGGTATTTGCCTTTCTCATCGGCAAAGCGGAAATTTTTTCCATAAGTTTTATAATCACGTCCATAATTATAAGTACCAAATCCCTGCTGTTCCCAGCAGGAAGGAACAGGTATGGTGGTCCAATAACCGCTGTTACGGCCACCTGTACAGTAAAAGTCCCAGTCAACGGTATTGTCGCTTCCGGTACCGGATAGATATTGAACCTGTTTGCCCTGGCCGTAACTTGCCTGGTACCCTGCTAATAATACAATACATATAAAAATCCAACGGATGCTACAATTCATTATAAGACAATAAAAGTGATCGTATAGCTTTGGTAAAGCAATCATTTACCTTTAACCTAAAATATTGCCAGCCCCTCTTTTCTCCGGTAAAATCCGGGCTGGCTGCTGCTTTTGCGAACAATCGTCATCATTAATGGTCGCTGCAGGCTAAAGTAGATAAGGTGAAGAACTCTACCATCCTGATGTATCCTGAGCCTTCCTGGCATCCGGTGAAATAGCAGCAGAACTCTTATGTATAAAAAAGAGCATGTAATAAATTTTGATTAAGAGCATTTTTTTTCCATCAGCAGGCAAATTTTACAATTATTAACTTTTTATTAAATCAATTTGTAATTTAGACGGGTGGGCTACAATACCGAACAGGACTATCTACTACAAAACCAGGTTTCGCAGGGCGATCAGCAGGCATTCACTCTTTTGTTCGATCGTTATCATCCTCGTCTGTTTCAGTTTATTGTAAATCTTGTAAAATCAAGGGAGGTTGCAGAAGAGCTGGTCATGGACGTTTTCCTGAAACTCTGGTTGTCCAGGGATATCATCGGCACTATAGAGAACTTTGATGGCTTCCTGTTCAGGATTGCCTATAATAAAAGTATTGACTTTTTCAGGGCAGCTGCCAAAGACAAAACAATAGCAGATATTATTTGGGAGCGCATAGAAATTCCTGCTCAGTCTTATGCAGATGCGCCCCTGCTGATGCAGGAATACGAGACCAAGCTTCGCGAAGCCATTGATTTGCTTTCCCCTAAACGCAGGAAAGTGTTTGATATGAGCAGGGAAGAAGGTCTTTCCCACAGTGAAATAGCCGACTCCCTCGGCATTTCTAAAAATACAGTAGCCAATACTATAGTAGAGGCTAAGCAATTTATAAAATCCTACCTCGAAAAGCACTATGGCCTTGCAGGCCTTGTAGTGTTGCTGGCTTACCTCCTGAAAGAAAAATAATTTTTTTCCAACGGGTAGTAGTAGCAGGTTATTTTTTCGTTATTTATGAAAGGCGCCATCAGTTGCCTAAAAAATGGAGCATAATAAGAGTACATATTTCATCGGACTTGTGGAACGGTATATGAATAATACCTGTACCAGGGAAGAGATGGACGAGCTGTTGATAATCGCAGAAAAAGATCCTCAGCAACTGTACCATGCGCTAAAAGAGCACTGGCTCGGGCTACAATCCGTTGATAACGACAGCACATTATCAGTTGCTCCTGTTTTTGACCAGGCCCGATCAATAGAAGAAGCACTTGCTCATCAAACAAAAGAATACCGGGAAAGAAAACCGGGGTTGATGCATAAAAGAACCTGGAGCGGGTACGGGGTAGGTATCGCTGCAGCCGTAATGATCACAATCGGCATAGCGGTTTATTTTCTATATCAGCAACATCCTAGTACCCCGGTAGCCCCATCTCCGTTAATTACTGACGTGGCCGCACCGGGTAGAACCAAGGCTACTGTACGGCTGGCTAATGGACAGGCTATCGCTTTAGACAGTTTATCGTCGGGCACACTGGCCATACAGGAAGATGGAAAGCTGATCAGGAATGCCAATGGGCAGTTGATTTACCAGGCGCAGACAACCGCTACAGATCATGCACCTGTTTATAATACGCTGGATAACCCGAAAGGGAGCAGGGTGGTGGACATAACATTGGCAGACGGTACACAGGTATGGTTAAATGCGGGATCCTCTATCACATTCCCGGTAGCATTTACGGGTAGTGAAAGAAAGGTGCAATTGAAAGGGGAAGCCTATTTGGATGTAAGTCATAATGCCGCTAAACCTTTTATTGTTCAGACAGGAGACCTGGCGATACAGGTACTGGGAACAGGTTTTAATGTGGATGCCTACGAAGGGAAAGATCCGGTTAAAGTTACTTTGCTGAAAGGTTCGGTAAAGCTTGACAGCAAAAAGGCAAGCGGTATATTAAAACCAGGCCAGCAGGCAACTGTGAACCAGGAAATAAAGATTAATAACAATGTTGATCTAGATGATGTACTGGCCTGGAAGAATAATAAATTCATATTTGATAATAGCAGTATACAACAAATAATGCGGCAATTGGAGCGCTGGTATGATATTGATGTGGTATACCAGGGCACACCAACCACCGAAGCCTTTATAGGCTCCATATCAAGAGATGTAAAGCTTTCGCAAATCCTTTCGCTGCTATCCGAAACAAACGCAGTGCATTTTGAACAACAGGGAAAAAAAGTTATTGTAAAAAGATAATATCGTTATGACAGATTTTAAAAATCTGTGTAAAGAAACAGTAAAACCAATCGGTATATAAAATTATGAGTGTTAATCATTCGCTTTACTCCGCCAGCTTACTATGGGCTACAATGCAGTATCGGCAAGCATTAGAAGGGAATATGATTTTTTTTATACAATCGAAAATAACAAAAATATTTGTCTACTATTTTTGTAGACTAAATAAATGACAGTATATTTGCACTGTCAAATTACAAACAACGCAACTAAACTTTAAGCAGGGAAGCCCCAAAAGCTTATACAGATTTTGACAACCTTCCTTATTTCATAGGGACGGATTCACAGGGAAAATTGACCGGATAATAACATCTGTTCATACGGATGCATCCAATTAGATAAAATATACAGCACAACCCTTATAGGCTATCCACCTTATTGGTGCATGGTACCGGGAGTGTTCTGCACAGGCAATACAATTGATAAAATATAGCCGGCATGTTGCGAGCATGCCGGCCTGGGATTAGTTTCTAAAAAATTAAATAACGGCTAATTACTTATTTATTAAAAACCAACTGTAAAAGTATGATTTTTCTAACACGCGGTAATGGGCAGGATACTGCCGGGACCCCGGTATGTCGAAGAGGTCACATTACGCTTAAAGTTCTGCGAAGAATGAAATTGACAATTCTGCTGTTAACAACTGTACTACTGCAAGTGTCGGCAAATGGCATTTCTCAAAACGTTAGTCTCCGGGTCAAAGACGCCCCGCTCGAACAGGTCTTCAAATTGATCGAACAGCAAACAGGCTATGGTTTTTTATATACCACAAAAACAATGCGGGGAGCTGAAAAAGTAAGTATTGACTTGAAAAACGTTCCGCTGAAGCAGGCTTTGCAACAGCTGTTGAGAAACCAGGGTATGAGTTTTAGTATGCCGGCGGGAAGCAATACTATTGTAATCAGGAAGCAGGGTAAAGTAATAGATCCTGTATCGGTACCCAGTGTTCAGCCCACAACGATAGCGCCCACGGTGCAACAGTTGGCGGAGATAAAAGGTATCGTAAAGAGTGATGATTCCGGTGAACCATTGGTGGGAGCGACCATCACGGTTAAAGGCACTAAAACCGTAACACTTACCGATGCCAGGGGTGAGTTTTCAATTAATGCAAGTCCGGGAACCGTGCTGGTGATTACTTATGTGGGGTATGTGGCACAGGAAATTACCATAAAGAAATCTGACTATTATGAAGTGAAATTAGCCACCAGTCCTACTTCAGTAAATGAAACCGTGGTAACCGGTGTTTATGTAAGGCCGAAGTCAAACTTTACGGGTGCTTCCAGTTCTTTTACCTCGGAAGATATTGCCCGGGTAAGCAACTCCAATGTGTTAAATGCACTTCAATCACTCGATCCTTCTTTCCAGTTAATGGAAAATCTAAACCTGGGTTCCAATCCCAATGTGTTACCGGATGTGGTATTGCGCAGCGGTAATAGCCTGGTTGATCTCGGGGGTAGCTCAACAGTGCCATTCGATTATGCTAACGGCGCCAATACACCGCTGTTTATATTAGACGGTTTTGAAGTGCCGTTGCAGCGTATTAACGATCTGGATATAAATCGTATTGCCAAAGTAGATATCCTGAAAGATGCCGCTGCTACCTCTATCTATGGTTCCAGGGCAGCTAATGGCGTTATTGTGATTGAAACCATACGTCCCAAAGAAGGCAAACTCCGGTTTACCTATATGGGTAATATTTCCGTGGAAGCGCCCGACCTCTCGAGCTACAACCTGCTCAATGCCAGGGAAAAATTTGATCTCGAAAATGTAGTCAATGCTTATTCCTTTTCCGGCTGGAATTTCAGGGAAGAAGATTTGGGGTTCTTTTATAATCAAAGACTGGCCGCTATTGAAAGAGGGGTAAATACAGACTGGATCTCGCAGCCCGTGCAAACCGGTATCGGCACCAAGCATGCTATTTATGTAGAGGGCGGTGCCAACGATGCTTTGTATGGAGTAAATCTGGCCTACAACAGAATTACGGGTGCTATGAAGGGATCGGACAGGCAAACATTAACAGGTAATACCTTTTTATCTTACCGGGTAAAGAAATTTCAGTTCAGGAACGACCTCACCATCAACGTGAATAAAGCTAATAATTCTCCTTACGGTTCTTTCTTAAAATATACCCGGCTCAACCCTTACTGGACACCCTACGACAGTGTAGGTAATATGAAGGTGTACCTGGAGGATGTTCGGAACCTGGGTGGGGCAAGGTTAACCAATTTTGATTTTTATGATAACCTGCATTGGTATGATTATCCCTCGCTTTTTGTAAACCCGGCAGAGCCGCGGATCGGGCGGCCTACCAACCCGCTTTATAATGCCGGTTTGAACATTGTTGATCAGACTTCGTATAACAATATCGTAAATAATTTCTCAACACAATGGCAGGCTGCGCAATGGTTAAAATTTACAGGGCGTTTTGCCTATCAATACCAGGCTGATGAAAGCGACGAGTTTTTACCGGCACAGCACACTGCTTTCGTAAACAAGCCTACATTTGAAAAAGGCTCCTATACCAAAGGATACGGCAAAAGACAAAGTATGGAAGGTATGGTAACCGCCGATATGAATAAGCTGATCGGTCTGCACCAGTTTTTTGCCACGGTTGGAGCCAACATACAACAAACCAAATACAATACAGAAAGTTTTCGCGTGGAAGGCTTTCCCAATCCACGTTTAGATCAATTAGTGCTGGGAAATCGTTTCCCGCAGGATACTAAACCAACCGGTACAGAAAGTATCGTCAGGTTATTTGGTTTGCTCAGTAATGTAAGCTACTCTTATGCCAATAAATACCTGCTGGATTTTTCCTTCCGCTCTGACGGCTCTTCTCAGTTTGGTGCATTGAGGCGTTTTGCTCCGTTCTGGTCTGCAGGTGCGGGTTGGAATATTCACAATGAAGAAGCCATCAGAGAACTTGGATTTGTAGATAGGCTGAAACTACGTTACTCATTTGGTTACACCGGTTCTCAGAATTTTGCCAGTTACCAGGCAATCTCTACCAGCCAGTATTATACGTCCAGCGATTACAGGGGAGTGATCGGTACTTATTTGCTGGGTTTCGGTAACGATGCACTGGCCTGGCAAAAAACGCAAAAAAGCAATTTCGGCGCGGATATTACACTATTCAAAAAACTCGACATTACCGGTAACTATTTTATTGAAAAAACACAGGGCAGTATTGCAACAATTTCAACCGCACCCTCTACCGGGTTTATTTCTTATGCAGAAAATATGGGAGACGTGATTGGTCGTGGCTGGGAATTGTACCTGCGGTACAATATTCTCAATAACAATGCAAAACGCAACAACCTTTCTGTATTCGCCAACCTGTTTTCGGTAAGAAACAAAATTGAAAAAGTGTCCAGCACCATCGCTGCAATGAACGCCAGGGCTGACACTGCGAAATCGAGCAGGCCCATCACCAGGTATGCCGAAGGACAAAGTACATCGGCCATCTGGGCCGTTCCATCCAAAGGTATTGACCCCGCTTCCGGCTATGAGATCTTCGTAAAAAGAGACGGCAGCCTGAGTAATATCTATGATCCGCGGGACCAGGTAATTATAGGAGACAGCAGGCCTAAATTAGAAGGAACCTTTGGTACTAATCTGGAGTTAAACGGTATCGGGTTTAATGTGTTTTTCAGGTTCCGTTATGGCGGACAGGCGTATAATCAGACATTAGTAGAACGTGTAGAAAATGTTACCGTTGCTTATTACAATGTTGACAGAAGAGTGTATGAAGACCGCTGGCAGCAGCCCGGTGATATAACGTTCTTTAAGGGGCTGGTAGATTATGCCGGTTTTACGATCAACGCGCCTACTTATACCACTTCACGTTTTGTGCAAAATGATAATTTGCTGGCACTGGAGAATCTGACCATGTACTACCGGTTTTCCAACAGCTTAAATAAAAAGCTGGGATTGGAAAATACCCGGATCAGCTTTTTTACTTCCAATGTTTTCCGTGTTTCGAGCATCCGGAGAGAACGTGGCCTGGATTATCCTTTTGCCAAAACATTCAGCCTGCAGATCCAAACCTCATTCTAACACTCAAATAAGTTATTACAATGTCTTTTAAATACAGATCAAAAAAACTGTTCGGATTACTGTTTGCAGCCATACTGTTGCAGGGGTTAACCGGGTGTAAAAAATGGCTGGAAGTAAATCCTGCTACCAGGATATCAGAAGATGAGCAGTTCTCAAGTCAACAGGGTTTTACAGACGCACTTTTCGGCACTTACCAGAAGATGGCCGGGACAGAGGCTTATGGTGGACTGGGCACTTACGAATTTATAGATGTATTAGCGCAGTATTACGAGAATAAGTCGGGACAAACGAATACCTGGTATGGCCAGACCGCCCGGTATGCTTATACTTCTGATATAAACAGCCAGCAGAATGTTCGCGCTTCGATTAATTCCATCTGGACAAGTTACTATGCAGCTATTGCTCAAACCAATTATATACTGAAAAACCTGGAACAAAGAAATATACTTGCGGGTACCGCTTTCAACATCGTAAAAGGGGAGGCCTTAGCCATAAGAGGAGCTATTCATTTTGACTTACTGCGCATGTTTGCTCCTGCTTACCTGAATGGAACGAATGATACGGTAAAAGCAATACCCTATATGGAGCGGTTCACCATTGAGCCGCAGTCAAAACTCTCAGTAGGAGCTGTTTTAGCTAAATGTGAAGCAGACCTGAAAGAGGCAGAACAATTGCTATCCGTATACCCTGCAATTGACCCGATAGCCGGCAACCAGGGCTCAGGCTCATTGGAATTGTTCCTGATGTACCGCCAGAATCATATTAATTATTGGGCTGCTAAGGCCATACTGGCTCGCTTATATCTTTACAGGAATGATAAAATCAATGCGCTGAAGTATGCCACCGAAGTGATCAATAGCGGTAAGTTTTCTTTTATTACTCCGGGCACACTTTCAGTTGATGCCACAACCGATGCATCGGATCTGACTTTTACACCCGAGCATATTTTTTCACTAAGTGTATCTGGTTTAAAAGTTGCCGCTGATAAATATTTTAAAAGCTCGCTGACCGCGACCGCCGATGCCGACGATTTGTTTTCAACAAGAGCAAAGCTGCTTACCATGTATGAAGGAACACTGCCTAATTATGGTACCGATATACGAAACCCTGATGCTGCCAGGAGTATCTGGAACCAGCTTACGACTACCATTGTTTATACAAAAAAATACTACTCAGATAAAACGACCAATGTTAAACAGCGTCTGGTACCTGTAGTGCGCCTGCCCGAAATGTATTACATAGCAGCAGAAGCAGCCCCGACCGTATCGGCTGGCGTAGATTATCTCAATGTAGTAAGGCTGGCCCGGCTAATTCCTGCATTAAATGCCTCTGTTATTAATACACCCGCGCTGCTGGATGCAGAATTGCAGAAGGAATACCGCAAAGAATTGTATGGCGAAGGCCAGTTGTGGTTTTGGTATAAAAGGAAGAATGTAGCAACTATTCCTGATGGTGTGGGAAACCCGATGACTCAAACTAAATACACATTCCCGCTGCCACTGGGCGAAATTGAATTTGGCATTAACTAATCTTATTCATTTTACAAATACCATTAAATGAAAATGACATACATGAAAAGAATGATATACTGTGCATTGATCGCGCTTTCATTGTCAGGTTGTAGGGAAGATCAATCGCTGATATACGAACAGGATGCACGTATCTATTTCAGGGAAGGGATCACTGTAGAATATTCTTTTACGGCAGAACCCGCCAGCGTCACAACCGATACTATTTTTATCCCCTTACGTATTATGGGCTCGGCAGCAGACCGCGACAGAACCTTTAATATTGTTATCGATGACAGCTCAACAGCAAAGCTGGGCTATCATTTCCAGTTTGGCCCCCTGGTAATACCCGCCAATGCCTACGAGCTTTCTTTACCGGTATATCTTTATCGCAGGGCTGGCCTGAAGGATAGCGTAGTGAATGCTTATTTAACCATAGGAGCATCTGCCGACTTTAAACCGGGTTATACAGACAAGTCGAATTCCATAAATCCATACAATAAACAGCACTACCGTATATCCTTACACGATCAGTTACTAAAGCCATCCTCCTGGGATACACGCTGGGCTCCTTATTTCGGCACTTACTCCAAAACCAAGCACCAGTTTATCAACCAGGTTTATGGCAGTGCCAGCTGGCCGGCTCTAAACTTTCCACAGGATATCAACTTTGTAGTGCAAACCATGAAACTGGCCCTTTACAATTATGAGCAGGCTAATGGCCCGCTCATTGATGAAAATGGTGAACGTGTTGTTTTCCTTTAACCCCAAAACTATTAAAATGAAAGCTGATTTTATCAAATATATCCAGACTTTAATACTGCTCATTACTTTGGCTTTTGCAGGTTGTTATAAAGACCAGGGTAACTACGATTATAAAGATATTAATGAGATAAGCGTTACTGATGCCAGAGCCGCTCAACGTATTTATGTTAACCCCGACGATACATTACGGCTGAATCCTTCAATA
>JBCNOR010000400.1:0-5209 GCA_039593785.1 Niabella sp.
GACGCCGCCTTCCGGACGATGGCCCTCCATCCAGGCACGGGTCAGCAGCCGTGACAGGCTCAGGTAGCCTTCGCGGTCGCGGCACAGCAGGGTCACCCCGGATACCACCGGGCTAAGTTGTTGTTGAACGATTCAATTGTAAAAGAACATGATGTTTATATAGAATCGCCCGGCTGGATAGGATTGATTTACAAAGAACCCATACCCTTATATTTACCGGACAAAATGTACAAGCATGATGATTGGTTGGGTATTGCAGAAAAAGATCTTCAAAATTATCAAACAAACCCAAACAGTAGTGCGTCTCCGCCGCTTTTTATTCTCACCAAAGTCAGCAAAGAGTTTAATGTTTCCAGTGATAATTTTGCGTTGAATCTTGAACTTCAGAATACAGCTGATCGTGTCCAAGCACCATGTAGGTTGATAAATATAATGTTATTAGGCAGTGAAGGAGTTATTAATATTCCGTTATCGGCTCCCGGATGTGTGGGTGAGCTCAAAATGATGCTTGGTAAGAAGACAATTGATGGAGCGCTAAATAACCTTTCTGCATTGGGGGTGGATTTCACCAAGCCGGTCCGATTTAGTTGCACTGCTGTGTTCAACAAAATAAGTATTAACCTGAATGGTCGGGTGGCTTATGAGGGGCCATTTGATTCAGGAATCGGAAAAATAGTAGGAATCCGTGTGGCTTTCAAAGGTTCTGGTCAAATGAAATTTATAGAGTTAAAGAATGCAATTTAAATTATAGCAGTTTGTAGGAAGTGGGATAGTCGGTCAGGTCGTCTTAGTTAAGGCTGTGGTAAACGATAGGAGTACTTTCCATCCTATAACTAACACTCCTAACAGTTATCGCGATAAGCAACTTTACGGCTTCTGAAGGTTTGTGCATCCGATTTGCTGAAACGGTAGGTAAGTCCAATCGGAAATCTTGCGGCATTGAAGTTGCTCATGCAGGAGATTTGATTATTTTTCGTGAGAATCCACGTATCTGTTTATTGCTGTTCAAAATATTATACCTGCCGCTTTTTGACAATAAGTGAATCAACTGAAAACTTACCTGCCCCGTATACAATTAGCACAATCAATGCAGCAATGTAAAGTAAATTAATTTCGTATCCCGGCGGACCGAACTTAGGTCCATTTTCGTCCAGGCCAATCGTTTTAATGGAGCTGTACCCGAATTTATAATGGATCGTAAACCAAGCGGTAAGCATGGTAATGATTAGCGGGATCGATAAGATGCTGACGAACACTCCCAAAATAAGACCAGCTCCTCCAATAATTTCAACTATGATTGCAATCCAGGCCATAAATTCTGGTGCCGGCGCCCCTATATGTTCCAACAGCTTAGCAAATCCTTCCGGACCCTTACTCAACTTTGCAATACCATGCATAAAAAAACCAAGCCCTACTGTAACCCGTAGGATCGTAGGCGCCCAGCCGTCGTATACTTTTTGGCCTGGGCTAAATATTTGAATTATCTTTTTCATTTTAAATTTATTTCGGAAGACTGGCTCAGGCAAATACTTTCACTAACCTTATTGTCCTTCCTTTACAGTTCTGACTATTATCGCTGATTTTTGAATTCTGAAACATTTGTTCCCGTATAAACTTTGAAGAACTTACTGAAATGCGCGGGGCTTTCAAAGCCCAGATCAAAAGCGATTTCTTTTGCAGACTTTTCGGTGTAATGGAGATAGCGTTTAGCTTCCAACACAATTCTGTTCCGAATGATAACGGAAGGTGCTGGTTGTTTAAGGAGACTGAAAACGTTGCTGAGCGTTTTGGGAGATTTATTTAGCGCTGCAGCGTAATACTTTACTTCATGCTGCTCTTTAAAATTACCTTCCAGCAATAAGGAGAATCGCCTGATGATATCCATCTTTTCGTCCGGGAATTCCATATAGCTTTCACATTGGGCTTTTGCCATCCTTGTTGCTTTTATGATGACTCTTTTTAGAAGTGTACGAAGCATTTCTCCCTGGTAATTATCCTTCAGCGCCATCTCATTGGAAAAAACCTTTTCAAGATGCAGCATTTCTTCGGTTTCCTGCTCATTTAGTAAGATGAACATCGGATGCCTGATACCATAGAATAGAAAGCCAACACAACCCACTTCGGTATCGTGTTCAACAATGCAGTAAAACTCCCGGTTAAACTGCCAGGCCGTTAAAGTTTCCGGATGCTCAAATCTGAAATGCTGGTTGGATACCAGCGGCAGAATACAGCCCTTTGGCATGGTGTACACTATTTCGTCAATAATGACCTGCTGGGCTGTGCCTTTGTTGTAAACAAATGTATTGATCGGATATGGGGCCGGATTACTTAATCCATGCCCTCCGAAAAGCTTATTGCCACTATGCATGACGAATCGCGCAGCCGTTGAGTTTTCGCTATATTCCTTGATCATACCAGATGTTTCATCACCGTACTCAAATTTTATAAGTACTGCTATCTTCCAAAATTATCAAAGTGCACTGATTGTTACGCCGCCATCAGGATAACATCCGTGCCGGTTTCCCCACTTTCCTCAATTTAGTAAAATTATTTTTTCTCAATTGCTGTGAGAACGTCCGTTCCGAGATCAATTAGCTGCTTACCGTTTATATAGCCGATTTGCTTTTTAACCAGTTTGCCTTCTGGAGAAAAAAATAACAGCGTAGGATATTCATTAACGTTCCACTTTTCGGCTAAAGCCACACCTTCACCTTTTTCCATGTCAATGCTGTAATTGATAAAATGGTTATTATAATATGCCGCGGCAGCAGCATCTTTAAAAGTGACTTTTTGTAGTTGTATGCAGGGGGAACACCAGGTAGTAAAGGCATCCACAAAAATGTATTTACCTTCCTTTTTTGCCAGTACAACTATGTCTTGCCATTTCCCTTGGGCAAATCCTATTTCTTTCGCCATGGCTGCATGAGCTTTTGGCGATCCATTTGCCTGGCCAAAGGATGCGATGGTTTTTCCAAGCATGAGCAGAATCATGGCTATCGATGCCCACTTTAACGAGATTTTGTTGTTTATCATGACTGTTACTTAATCTCTTTTTTTATGACTGTTGCTGCCGTCGTTAAAAGTTCGGAGCTCATTCTTTGTTTGAAATCAGGGTTGATGTACTCAAATTGAATAGTGCCGGTTTTGTCCAGGATAAATACCGATGGTACGGGAAGCAAAAGGTCTGTATTTTTCCCGCCCGTAGTTTTCGGTAGCATGTCCCAGTATCCTTTAGGCGCTTTAAAGGCAATGCCGAATTGCTTAGCCAGGCTTAGGTCGGCGTCCGACAATAAAGTGTAATTCAGGCGTTCTTTTTTTACCGATTCCGCCAAACCTCCCGGCATATCAGTACTAACAGCAATTAGTTGATAGCCTAATTTTTCCAGTTGAGGGGCTGACTGTTGCAGACCGGAAAGTTGCCTGGAGCAATAAGGACACCACCCACCGCGATAGAAAATCAAAATAGTAGGTTTTTCAGATATAAGCTTATTGAGATCAATATCCCTGCCTGAGGCATCGGGTAGCGTAGCCACGGGGATTTTTTCTCCGATTAACAAAGGGCTTATATCTTCCGGCCGTTGAGGGATCAAATAAGGAACCTCTTTATTTTCGTTTCCGGCCATCTCTTTCGACAATGACGAGGGGTTGCCTCTGTCTTGAGCTCCAGCCATTCCAAAGGAAGTGGTTAACCAGAGTGCTATCATAGCACATTTTAGTGTTGCATTCATTTTAAGCTTTGTTTTTATGTTCAATGTTTTTTGAGTCAGCCCATTTAATTAAGGGTTACTTTGATGATTTGAGGTATTGCGGGTAAGGTTGTAAACATATTAGGATTCGGAACTGCCTCAATAGCCTTGCTTTCTTCCAGGGGTGTTCCTGATAAATTAAACTGTGTGATACCAGCACCAGGAAATTGGTTGATTGCGGTTCCGTTATCGAACAAGCCGATCGACGAGGAAATATTACCCTTTTGCATCGCATCTGTTCCGTTGTCCTTCGAAGCAAAAAACCAGTCATTGGAAAACCCATACATAGTAGCGATTGCTATACGATCACCTTGGGCAACATTTAACGACTGCGAAACGCTGCCGCCCATTTGGCTGCCAATTTTAGGCAGCAAGATCGTAGTATTTTGCGCTGCAAGCACATAAACTTCCTTTACGCCTGGAAGGGTTTTGAGATAAGTGGCCAATTTGCTTGCATTGCCTTGCTGCGCCAGTTCCTTCAGGCCTTTACCCTGATCTTTTTGTCCGGTTTTATAGATGGGGTTTTCAGAACCGCTATAAACGACTACCAGCACAGGGGATAGGGGTGTAAAAATACCTGTTTGTCCGGCGAGATAAGTGCCCAGGATACTATTGTCGCCCATCTCAGCAATGTTCGTCAAACCGTTAGCCGTAGGCTTGCCTGCTTCGTAAAGGGGATTAGGGCTTAAAAGCGTTCCTCCTGCGATGTACGAGACTGCCCAAACACCTGGACTGAATGGAGTAGGATTGGAGGTAGATCCCGAGGTGTTGGTAATGGTTACTGTGAAAGTAGAATTTCCTTCGTAATGCAGATTTACCTTCATTAAGGAAGAAGCGGCAGCATAGCTATTGCCCTGAGCATCCGTCCCGTTTACTTCAGTTACGTTTTGGGCAGCGGATGCGGTACCCGGATGCGAAACGGAGGCACCAGGCATTTGATTAACCCGGGTACCATTGTCCCAAAGCCTGATCTGTGACGACACATCGCCCTCTATTGGTGTACCGTCATCCTGGTACATCTTTATGCCTGGATTAGTGGGTGCAAAAAAGAGATCATTAGACCAGCCATACATGGTTGCGAACGTCAGCGCTTGTCCTTTGGCAGCTGCAAATTGGAATGATACGGATTCTCCCGGCATGATAACCTGGGATGCGCCGTTATTTTTAAAAGTGCCCGATTCTACCAGGGGGCGTGAATCCAATACATTTTCAATAGTGATAGATGTCGCCGATGTTTGTGGCATATTGTTGTTGTCTTTACTACAAGCCGCGAACGAAAAAGGCATGGCAGCGAGAGGAAGCCAAACTAAATGTTTACGTTTCATAATCTCATTTTTGTTATACTCACAAAAGTAGATGAGTCAGGGGCGGGAGTTGGCGTCTGTATTTCCCGTTGAGTTGTCTAAATTTCCCGAATAGGCTTAGACCCTCATAAATTGACTTAGAAAGGAAACTTATATTAG
>JBCNOR010000401.1:0-5203 GCA_039593785.1 Niabella sp.
TGCTATTACCAGTTACCAGGGAGGGCATATCGAGTTTTTTAAATACATGTTCGATATGTTGCAGGAAGCAGGTTGCGGCCATATCAAAATATTCGGTGGCGGTGGTGGCACGATTTTGCCCGCAGAGATCAGCGAACTGCACGATTACGGCATCGAACATATTTATTCACCTGATGATGGGCGAAAAATGGGGCTGGAAGGGATGATCGAAGACTTATTGAGCCGGGCAGGAAAATCAGCCTATTTTGAAGCGGCTGAGAACTGGAATGATTCGCCGCCCCTGGACGAAAGCAAAGATATCCGTCGCATTGCAAGAGCTATCACTCATGCGGAGCTAGGTTTGCCGGTTGATGGTTTCTCGTCTGCAGCAGAAGGAGCGTCCTTGAAGAGTCCGGAGGAATCAGTGGTATTAGGCATTACAGGTACCGGTGGTGCCGGTAAATCATCGGTTACAGATGAAATAGTGCGCCGGTTTTTACACCGGTTCCCTGACCGGACTATTGCTGTAATTTCTGTTGACCCTTCCAGGAAAAAAACAGGCGGGGCTTTGTTGGGTGACCGGATTCGCATGAACGCGATATCTCATCCCCGGACTTATATGCGGTCCATGGCCACCCGTAACGATCACCTGGCTTTAAGCCAGACGGCCAGGGAGGCTATCCATATTTGTAAAGCCGCAGGCTTCGACCTGGTGATATTGGAGAGCGCCGGCGTAGGGCAAAGTGATGCTTCTATTGTGGACTATTGCGACCTGAGCTTATATGTGATGACGCCGGAATACGGGGCTGCATCCCAATTGGAGAAGATCAATATGTTGGATTATGCAGACATTATCTGTATCAATAAATTTGATAAGCCGGGCGCATTGGATGCTTTGCAGGATGTGAAGAAGCAATACAGGCGTAATCACCAGTTATGGACCGCTAAAGAAGAGGAGATCCCTGTTATTGGCACTATTGCCGCGCAGTTTAACGATGCTGGTGTGAATGAGTTGTTTGAACGCATTATCAAATCCATCGAAACAAAGACGGGAAGTACGTGGGGAGTACCGGTGATAGTTCATGCCCATACTAACGATACCACCAGCAAGACCCGCATTATTCCTGCAAAGCAGGTTCGTTATCTGTCTGAGATCAGCGAAGCCATAAAGGCCTATGATCAATGGGTAGAAATGCAATCTGACATTGCTTCACAGTTATACCAGCTTGAAGGAGCTCAACAAATGTTGGAAGATGCGGTGGAAATGATTGAAAAAAAGAAACGCGAATTGTTGGCCAATCTTGAACCGCGTAATAAAGAACTGTTAGATAAGTGGCCCGCAATAATCAAGGCGTACAGCGAAGATTATTTTGAATATAAAGTGCGCGATAAAACAATCAGGCAACCATTAATTAACCTGTCGTTAAGTGGTTCAAAAATTAAAAAGATAACGCTGCCGCAGTACAAGGACTGGGGCGATATTTTGAGATGGCAGTTGCAGGAAAATCTACCCGGCAAATTTCCTTTTACTGCAGGTGTATTTGAGTTGAAGCGGCAAGGCGAAGATCCTACCCGGATGTTTGCGGGAGAAGGCGGTCCCGAACGTACTAATAAACGTTTTCATTATGTAAGCCTTGATCAGCCTGCAAAGCGCCTGAGCACTGCTTTTGATAGTGTTACCTTGTATGGCGAAGATCCGGCCCGTCGGGCAGATATTTTTGGCAAAGTGGGCAATAGTGGCGTTAGCGTTGCAACAGTTGATGATGCAAAGAAATTATACAGTGGTTTTGATTTGTGCGATGTTGCTACCTCTGTATCCATGACTATTAATGGTCCGGCACCCGTTTTGCTGGCCTTCTTTTTAAACGCGGCTATCGATCAGCAATGCGAAAAGTGGCTGGAGGGAAATGGTCAATGGTCGATAGTTGATAGTCGATTGCAGGAAAAGTTTAAAAATAATAATCGCCCTGTTTATGCTGGTGATCTTCCGAAAGGTAATAACGGCCTTGGTTTAAAACTATTAGGTTTGAGCGGCAACGAAGTATTGCCTGCTGATGTTTATCAACAAATAAAAGATGCAACATTGCAGCAGGTGAGGGGAACCGTACAGGCCGATATTTTGAAGGAAGACCAGGCGCAGAATACCTGCATTTTTTCTACCGAGTTTGCATTGAAGCTAATGGGGGATGTACAGGAGTATTTTATTAATAATAAAGTCAGAAATTTCTACAGCGTCAGTATCAGCGGTTATCATATCGCAGAAGCAGGTGCAAATCCTGTTACCCAATTGGCTTTTACATTAGCTAATGGCTTTACATATGTGGAGTATTATTTAAGCCGGGGTATGCATATCGATGATTTTGCCCCCAACCTTTCTTTCTTCTTCAGCAATGGTATGGACCCTGAATATAGTGTCATTGGCAGGGTTGCCCGCCGTATATGGGCCAAGGCGATGAAGCAGAAGTATGGAGCCAATGAGCGTTCTCAAAAACTGAAATATCATATACAAACATCAGGCAGAAGCCTGCATGCACAGGAGATCGATTTTAATGATATCCGTACCACACTACAGGCACTATATGCCATTTATGATAACTGCAATTCTCTACATACAAACGCTTACGATGAAGCGATCACCACACCTACAGAGGAAAGCGTACGCAGGGCCATGGCTATCCAGTTAATTATAAACCGGGAATTAGGCAGCGCTAAATCGGAAAATTTCCAGCAGGGCAGTTTTGCTGTAGAAGAATTAACTGATTTGGTAGAAGCTGCCGTGCTGGCTGAATTTGAGCGTATCAGCGAAAGGGGCGGCGTATTGGGGGCCATGGAAAGAATGTACCAGCGCAACAAAATACAGGAAGAAAGTATGCACTACGAAATGCAGAAAAGCAACGGAGAGTTGCCGCTTATAGGTGTCAATACATTTTTAAGTAAAAAGGGTAGCCCAACAATCCTGCCACAGGAAGTGATCCGAAGTACCACAGAAGAGAAGGAGCTTCAGATTAAGAACCTGCAGGCTTTTCAGCAAAGAAATAAAGTGCAAAGCGCGGCGGCCCTGCAACAATTAAAACAGGTGGCGCTTGAAAATGGTAATCTTTTTAACGAGTTGATGGATTGCGTGAAATATTGTTCACTGGGAGAGATTACCCATGCGCTGTATGAAGTGGGAGGGCAGTACAGGAGGAATATGTAATCATTTAATAACAACTACTTTTGCCTTATGAAGACTATACCCCTGTCAGAAGGCGCATTCACGGTAGACGCCTCGAAACAATTTATTCCTTTTAAATTAAGTGAAGATGAAATGGCGGATCGCAACCGCGGCAGCCTTTTAGTAGAAATTCAACCATTTGTAGTGATAACCGGCGATGACATTATCCTGTTGGATACGGGTTTGGGGCTTACTGATGAAGACGGCCAGTTTCAGCTATATAAAAACCTGCGCGATCAGGGCATCAATCCCGGCGATATCACCAGGGTTATTATGAGTCATTTGCACAAGGACCATGCGGGAGGGCTGATCAACCCCTATACACGGCAGCTGGCATTTGAAAACGCAACCTATCATATTCAACAACAGGAATTGGACTACGCCATGGAAATTGGTTCTGCATCGTACAATACAGATTTACTGGAATTATTGCGAAATAACGACAGCCTGGTGCTCACGGAAGGGGAAACGGGCCATATAGCTGACGGGATCAGTTATGAGGTTACCGGCGCCCATTCTAAATTTCACCGCGTAATATGGCTTAAAGAGGGCGAGGAGACCATTTTCTTTGGAGCTGACGATGCACCCCAACTTTCGCAGATGAAAACACGGTTTGCGGCTAAATACGACTACGATGGAAAAAAAGCCATGCAATTGCGGGAGAAATGGTTGCAGGAAGGGACTGATTGGCAGTTTTTGTTTTATCACGATATTCAAACACCCGTAAAACGCTTTGAAGAGGAAAAAAGTAAAGGATAAAAAAAAGGCCTGCCCTAAAAAGAGCTGGCCGTTGCTAACCTATGAAAAACACCAGTTGCAAAAATAGGAAATAGATTCAGACAAAAAAAATTTATTGAAGAAAAAAGTTTAAACATTAATTTTTTTTCCGCTCTTCGGTGCGCTGCTTTAGCTCCTCTCTTACCTTCCGGCGGAAGGATTGCTCACTTGAAAAAAAGGCGTTTGCTTTTTGCATGCCAATAATGGGAGCCATCTCTTTCCGGGAGCTCAGTTTTATATTCAGGATTTCCTGTTCCCGCTCCAGGGGATCGGAATATTTGCTGTAAACCTTCTTTCTTTCATCAAGATACTTTTTCACCAGAGGCCGCATCTGTGCTGCATCTGAGGGTTTTAGGTCCAGTGTTTTTGAAACATACTCAAAAAATACATCGTCCAGTTTCGACGGATGTTTTTGCTGGCCGTATGAGTTAAAATGTAGCATCAAAAATGCTGCAAAAACAAAAGCTAATCTGCTAAATTGGGTCATGGCTATCTAAAATAATTCGGTGTTATTAACAGCCGTTTCGTTTAAAAAACTTTCTAAATCCTGGTTGCTAACCTGTTGGAAAAGTTGATTAATGTCAACTGATTTTTTTTTGTCGTTGCCATTACTGTTGCCGGCAGAACCTTCCTCAACAAAATCTGCCAGCTCGCTGAGGCTGACATTCTGTATGACCGATGTGCTAAAAGAGTTAGTTTGAACATTCGTTTGTTCGGAATCGGATGTCTCCCTGTAATAAATACTACCTAAAATAATTAATCCAATAACCGAAGCAGCCGCTACCGGCCGCCATTGGAAGGAGAAAAGCCTCCCGGCCGGTGCAGGAACAATGGTTTTTTTCAGGATATCTTTTTCCAGGTTGTGAAAATATCCATCGGGTACAGTAAAGGTTTGCTTTTTCCCTTTATCATCAAG
Organism: Niabella sp.; assembly: GCA_039593785.1. Classification (GTDB taxonomy): domain Bacteria; phylum Bacteroidota; class Bacteroidia; order Chitinophagales; family Chitinophagaceae; genus Niabella. The sequence goes on from JBCNOR010000401.1 coordinate 4,887, forward strand.
GGATATCAGGCTGGCGTCTTCTTCATCTAGAACTTTTGATAAAATGCTGTTTTCGAGACCAGGAAAATAGTCTTCAGGAACCTGCAAAGGATATCCTTGGGATTCATGATGCTCTTTCAGTTGCTGACGCAATGCCTTTAATATGTCATTGTGTTCATTCATCTCTTATAAAATAGACCCATTAGGGTATTAAAAGTTTAATTCATTGAGCAGGTAGTCCTGTATTTTTTTGGCTGCGTGGTGATAGCTGGCTTTTAAAGCGCCTACTGTTACTCCCAGTACTTCGCTTATTTCCTGGTACGGCATTTCGTCGAAGT
>JBCNOR010000402.1:0-5193 GCA_039593785.1 Niabella sp.
ACCCCGCAAAACAATACCGCTGGCATTAATTTTTATCTGGTCTTTGATAGCATATCTGCCCTTTTTTATAACAATCGCCCCGCGAAAGCCCAATTTATTTAAAGGCTTTGCAGCCAATTCGTCAATAGCCTGTTGTATCTGATCTGCAGCCTGCGGACCAGGCTCAATAGTTCGGGCAACGGGTATATCGGGAATCGGAACATTACCCGTTTCATAGCCCACCCGGCTAAAATCGGGCAATATATTTCCCTTGGAGTCTGGCTTATATATTAAACGGCCATCCGGTTTCAGTTCTACGAATTTTGATTGCCACTCCTTCCATGTGAAAGAAGTAATAGCCAGCGCCAAAAAAACAATAAATAAACGTATATACATACCCGGTTTTTTCCATAATATTCCCAAAAAGAATCCGGATTTATCCCCCCGAGGTAAAATAGCTTATAAATCGGGTAATTGGTACGGTTGGATGAGTGCTCTGTTTAACCACTTTATTGCATAAAAAACACCGTCAGGTTGCCCGGGTTTTGCCGGTACGTGGAATATTAACGTGGATAGCAATAGTGGATGGGCCGGACTGTACGGAGATAGTACCCCCCAACAACTCAAGCCTGTTATTGATATCAGAAATATCACCTATCATTTGTCGTTTGCTTTCTATATTAAATTCAAAGCTGATGCCAGCGACCGGACTCACAAGAGCATAGCTAACTTTTACAGGCTCAGCATTGGCTACAATATTATCTGCTAATAGCTGGATGACCCTATAAACATGAATGGCCTCATCCGCATCAAAAACGGGATCTATATTATCGCTGCTTCTGGTCTCGAGATCGTAGTTTGCAAAAACATCGGCCATCAACCCATGAATACTTTTTGTTAAACCCAGGAGGTCGATCTGATAAGGCCTCAATCGATGCAGTATGCCCCGCACTCCGGAAATGATTTCCCCGATGTGCGCAATGGATTTGCTGACATCATTTTTTATGGCATCCCTGCTTAATTGTTGCAGTCGCCAGGACTTGTTTTTGATAAGGATGAGCTGCTGACCTATATTATCGTGCAACTCCATTGCCACTCTCTTTTTTTCCTGCTCCTGGCGTTGTAAAAGTTCTTTTAAAAAGTTCCTTTTTTCTTTAATAGACCTGAGCCTGATCTTCTCTTTCTCTTTTCGGTAAAAATTAAGCCTGCTCGCTAAAGCAAAAGACAAAACCAGAGTTTCCATTATTGTACCCCAATGCATACTTGTACGTGTAAACATATTATCGGGTATTATATCCAGATCCTTTAAGTTGTATATGGCATTGCCGGTTATAAGACAGCCAAAGCCCAGTACAAAATATAGCGCCGGTTTATACCCGTTTTTTAAATTTATAATGCCTGCACCAAACCAATAAATAAAAAAAGGATACATCAGATACTGTACAAGTATAAAAGAGTAAGCTCCTCTCCAAAAAATGTCTATCAATATAACAACAATAGAAAGAATACCCATCAGCTTGCTCATCTTAAAGAAAAAAGGGCTGTTTTTCCGGGTCTGAAGAAAAGAGTTGGTAAACAGAATGCTTAAGAGACTGGCCATACCAATAATCAAGCCTCCGCTATTTAACCAGATAAACGAGGTCAGCATACCCGGAATGAAACCATTGTAAAAAAACAGGTTTAAGCTCCACAGAAAAATATAGAAAACGTAGTAAATATAGGTTTGCTCCCTGGTGAGTATATAGACAAAGAAATTATAAATAATAAAGGCGATCAACATACCAAACGTAACTCCGTTTAAGAGATCGCTGAGCTGACTGCGCTCAAATGCTTTTTGTAGCGTGAGTACTTTGACTGGCAGCCGGAGAATATTATTGCTGGTGGCGCGGATGTAATACTCTGTTTCTGTTCCTGCTGAAACAGATAGTGGTATTAACAGGTTGTTTACCCGTACCTGGTTGTTTCCCCGGGGCATATCGGCGCGCGTTGAAAAAATTTGAACCAGGGCACCTGATACTTTTTGATATACCTCTACCGACTGAAGTACAGGTGGATTATCAATATGGAAATACCAGTCTGTTTTTTTAGTGTGATTTACAATAGAAGTTTTAATCCAGACTGCAGCTACAGTAGCTCCCAGGGATAGCATCGGGAGTTTTGCCTGTTTAAACCCCGTATCATTTAATATCTGTTCTGCTGTAAGATTTTGGTTATTATCAATCAGAAACATGGGATAGCTCACAGCGTAGCTTTCCCTGCCATCTTTCAAAACAATTGGCTTTGCGCCCTTGGACTGTGCCATATTGATAAGGAAAACGATCAATAATAACCAATAAACCTTAACTGAACCTGTACTCATTTTATCTTTGTTCGATAGCGAAGCGCAGCAAGCTATTTTTACCTGTCAGATTTAATTTTTTTAAAATGTTCATCCGGTGATTAGACACCGTTTTTTCACTGATGAACAGTTCGTCCGCTATGTCCTTAGTACTTTTATAGTCTCCGACCATTTTTAATATTTTTATTTCCGAAGCTGTTAATGTACTGAGCAATTCAGAGGAAGTTGGATTACGGCTTGTTCTGCGTTGACTTAAGAGAAACGAGCTCATTTCGGGGCTAATATATGAGTTGCCACCCAGAACAGCTTCTATGGCCTGTATAATATCTATTACGGCATTTTCTTTTAGTACATAACCAGCAACACCCACATCAAGCGCCTTCACAAAAGTATCTTTTGCCTTATGCATGGTAAGTAGAATAACATGGGCTTCCGGAACCTCTTTGATCAATTCTTCAGCTGCAGTCAAACCATTCATTTTAGGCATGTCTATGTCCAGTATAGTTACCATCGGCCGGTGTGTGCGGGCGAGTGCAAGAGCTTCCATACCATTTTTAGCTTCGAAAATAACCTCGTATCCAGGCTCTGACTCTATAACTTCTTTGAGTCCTTTCAGGAATATAGGATGGTCGTCCGCAATTAGTATTGTTGTCTTCATAATCTCGATTGAACTTATTCTATAGTTGATGTACCGGTGGTTGAACTGGCCGGAATTTTTATAAGAAGCTTTGTACCAGCATCCCGCATGCTTACTAGGTTGCTAGTCGCATTCATAAGGATGCATCTTTCACTAATGCTCAGCAGGCCGAGACCTTTCGGAGTATTATTGTTGTCAAATCCCACCCCATTATCATGATAATAAATCCTCAAATATCCTTTTTTATTTTTTTTAATACAGATCCGGCAGTTGGAAGCCATCGCATGTTTGATCAGGTTATTGAGCAGTTCCTGAACGATTCTGTATATATTAATTTCCATTTCCTTGTTAAGCATGAGCGCCGTTTCATCCATATCCAGGGCAATAGTCAATGCTCCTGCATCACTGGTTTCTTCAGCCAAGCGTTCAATTGAGCTTTTAAGCCCAAGCGTTTCTAATTGATAGGGACGAAGGGAGAAGGAGACAGTGCTGACTTCTTCAATAGCTTTTCCAATGTCTTTTGTTATGACATCTAATAGTTCTGATTGATTATCGGGATGCCGTTTCTTCAGGGCAAACATTTCATTCTTTAACAATACAAGTTGCTGGCCTACTGTTTTATTAATTTCTCCGGCAATACTACTCTTCTCTTTCTCCTGCTCCATAATAAGCGTTTTCGAAAAACCGGCCGTCTGCGCTATCATCGTATTTTGTAATAAGCTGGTCTCCTTTTTCAGATCGCTCAGGTTGATTGCCTGCACAAATGTGAGCGTCAATGCCTGCAGACAGATCCCTAGCTGGAGACTCATTGAAGATTGAAATAACTCATAAAAAATGTAACCTGTCAAAAGAAATCCCAAAGCAACCAGGAAATAAGCAGCAGGCTTCCATCCATGTCTAAAACTGAAATATGCGGCAATGAGCCCATAGGCAAAACCGGCAACCGATAAAGCGTATAGTAATTGAAATGCTAACGACGGATAGCCTCCCCAATCTACCCCTATCGGAACCAAAGAAGCTATGATCAGCCATTTATAAAAGCGGTATATTCCCGGGGCGTATTTTGCTACACGTAAATAGCCATTAGTAAATAATATACTAAATGTAATTGCCAGGCAGGAAAAAATTGTCAACAGTTTAAGTTGCCAGGAAGGCAGCCATTGTGAGAAGTAGTCGTTCCACATCAATAGAAAAACAACACAGAAAAAAAGGTATCCTGAATAATAAAGACAGGTTTGGTCTTTTATTATAAAATAGATATAAAGGTTATAAATGATCACGGCAAGCAAAGCCCCGAACAAAACCCCATTTGTTACATTCCTCAAATGTTGTTGTTCATAAATTGTTTTTAATGTGTCCGGGGAAATGAGTGCTTTGGAGTTGTAGTCATTTTTAGTATCCAGACGATAATGATCCACCCTTACGAAACCTTCCTGACGGGCCGCTCCCTGATCTAACCTGACAGCGTCATTATCCATTCTGATATCATATTCTGCAACTTCCTTTTTCAATTGCCAATTCACTGCCTGGAATAAATTATCCGCATCACTTAATGTCAAGTCATTTGCAATAATGGCTCCGGTCAGAATCGGGCATAACAATACGTAACAGAACATTTTCAGAAACATGCTCAAAGATAGATAACAAAAAAAGATGAAGAATAGGTAGTAGTACCTATAAAGATGATTGTTTTTGCTCATTTGCCTGCACCCCTGCCGGCTCTAATTTTGGACAAAAATATTACATACCCATAAGAGGTTCTGGCTTGTGCCACGGATTCTTAACTGAGACTTAAAATTAAAAAAAATGAAACAAAACAACACAATGAAAAAATCAGGCCCAACAAGGTATTTTTTACTACCCGTTTTTTATTTACTCCTTGTAACGATGATTAGCTGTAAAAAAAGCGGAACTGTTCCTGAAAAGCCTGAAGGCGACTTTGGAAACCATCCCAGAACTGAAGTACCGGATGAACTCGTAGGTTATTGGATCGCAGGAGTAAGCTCTATCAGTAATTTCTGGGGATATGACGGAAGCTATAAAGGACCAGCCAATGAAATTGCAGTAGGCTATATGTTATATAAAGACGGCCGCGCAAAACAGTATTTCTATTATACCAGTACTTCCACCTATTGCAGAACACAGGTATTGGGATATAAAGAAGGTACAGTAAAAATTGATCCTATTGGAAAGACATTTGAAATGTACTACGCAAGCGGCAATTATCGAAGCTTCAAAT
>JBCNOR010000403.1:0-5188 GCA_039593785.1 Niabella sp.
TCACAAACCATACAGCAACTGTATATTCCCCATAAACCCTGTATTATACTTATACAGGGATTATGGGGATATGTACTATCCATTAGCCTTTCTTTAACTGGTTTCGCAGGATCTTCATAGCCCGTACCAATTGGTTCTTTACCGTGTGTGGGCTTACCCCCATTTCCAATGCCACTTCCAGCCGGGTTTTATGTTGTATATAAGAAAGTTCAAATACTCTGGCAGACAGTGGAGGTATTTTAGAAATAGCCATGTTTAACGACCAAGATATTTGCCGCTGCCATTCCCGCATTTCCAACGGTATCTCTGGTGGGCAAGCCTCCTCTGGTTTAAGCATATTCGATATCTTTTGCTATTTCGCCTTTTTTTGCATCAACCTATCCATACATCGATTATAAACCACCTTATATATATACCCTTTTATTACAATATCTTCGCTCTTACTTTGCTTGGGATCTATTTTCATGTACAACTGCCGCTCCCAAAAATCTATAAAAAATTCCTGTACCAGATCTTGGGCATCCATTTCATCATCCAGTAGCGAAGTAGCTACTATCATCAGGTAGCAGCGATACTTCTCATAAAAGACTGCGAATGCAGAAGCCTCGCCAGCTTTTAATTCCTTCAATAGTTCAAGGTCCTTATCGTACACTGACATAGTTACTTAATTGTGGTCGTATTTAATAAAGCCATTGGTTGCCAAGGCATTGACATACAATAAAGATAGTTCTATAAAGAAAAAAGAACGTGAACCATAAGTTAACGTGTTCATTAATATTTTGTTAACAAAAGGCTGTATAGGTATCTACCGGAAAGTCAGTCAAAAGGAAGAAATTATTAATTTATTCACCCTTAATTAGTAGTCTCTTACCTTAATCCTTTTAATCCTTGAGACAAACAAGTATCGAATGCAATTACCATTAGCTTGCGCCCTTACATATGCAAATTTATAACCATGCTTATATTGTCTAATGCGATGAAGTTATAAAACCTGAGGGACTACATTGATGCAGGAGAATGGCGACAATAAGCCTCAATATATATATTCTGGAAGACGCTGATATACCCTCTAAGTTAAAGAACTAGAAGGAGCACCGTAATAATGGCTACATTGAAGATGTAAGTCAATAATCCCATATTTACTAGGAGAGGCTATTCCTGCCCAGAAGCAATTGAGTTGCCTTCTGAGTGATTACCTAATATTGGACTACCGCATGCCTTATGCTATTGAAGCAGTAAATAATGCTACTTGGATAAGAATATTAAGATCGCCCACAAGAAGCAGACTAACAGAGTTTCTATCACCTTCTGGATGATGATATAATATTCAAAAGAAGTTGCACAAGGGATAAATTGAAATAGCTACGATTTAATCTGACAGTTAGGGTTAATTTTAAGTAACCACACTTTCAATCAACCCTTTAAAACTGCCAGACATGAATGTAGCAGCAAAGTTAATTAAAAACAAAGTAGGCTTGCTTAGATTAGCCGAAGAGTTAGGAAATGTATCCCAGGCATGCAAGATATTCGGCTACAGCCGGGATAGTTTTTACAGATATAAAGAGTTATATGACGAGGGAGGAGAATCTGCTCTGCAGGAAATTAGCCGAAAGAAACCCATTTTAAAGAACCGAATAGAGCCAGAAATAGAGACGGCTGTTGCTGCAATAGCAATAGACAATCCGGCTTATGGCCAGCTGCGGGCTAGTAATGAGCTTCGCAAACAAGGTATTTTTATTTCACCGGCAGGTGTACGATGTGTCTGGCTACGCCATGACCTGGAAACCTTTAAAAAGCGCCTAAAAGCCCTCGAAAATAAGTCTGTAGCGGAGGGGCTGATTCTTACAGAAGCCCAGGTTATAGCTCTGGAACGCGCTAAAGAGGAAAAAACGGCTCATGGTGAAATTGAGACGCATCACCCCGGTTATCTGGGAGCACAGGATACCTACTACGTAGGCACCATTAAAGGTGTTGGCAGGATTTACCAACAGACCTTTATTGACACTTATACCAAAGTAGCATTTGCCAAGCTTTACGACCGCAAAAATGCGCTGGTTGCTGCAGATATGCTCAATGACCGGGTCATACCCTTCTACGAACAATATGGAATCCGCTTATTGCGGATTTTAACCGACCGGGGAACTGAGTACTGTGGTGCGCGGGAATATCATGAATTCCAGCTCTACCTGGCGTTGGAGGATATAGACCATAGCAAAACCAAAGCCAGGAGCCCTCAAACAAACGGTATCTGTGAACGATTTAACCGGACTATCCAAGATGAGTTTTATGCTATTGCCTTCCGAAAGAAGATCTACAGTACCCTGGAAGAAATGCAAGCGGATCTCGATAACTGGTTGAATGATTACAATAGTAATCGTACTCACACCGGCAAGTACTGTTTTGGTAGGACGCCCTTACAGACGTTTGAAGAAACCGTATCTTTAGCTAAAGAAAAACAGCTGGACGACTTTAAACGAGCTGTCATCCCTCAGTATAACAGCGATCAGGCTGTCCTCATCATGCCGTTCATATCTAAAAACATATCCCACACCAAAGGTACCAATACAGGCTTTGATCAAAGCGATGGAAGCACAATTGCCGCCTCCATTACATTTCCCTGCTTAAAAGCATTTAAAAGCAGGTTATTTTCAGGTGATGTTTGTTCATTTGCATTAAAACATGTATAACAGTGTTGTAATTATTCTTTTCATCTATTCATTTAGATTTCGTATAGGGGATAAAAGTCATGAATCATTGATTAGTAAACCAAACTTCATAATGTCTTGGCCTAGTACCTCTACCGCTTCCGGGTATTTTTACCGGACTTTCACTCAAAGCCTGGCCTAAATTCAGTGTTTTAAGGATCTGAATAATTTCAGCAGCTTCCCCCCGCTCTTCATCCCGGTAATATCTTACCTCTATCTTATCCGGAATGTTCGCGTTCAACCTTGCAACGTTCTCCACTCCCGGTGCTATAAATTTCCTTTTGCTCAGTTCATTTTGTAATAACTTGGCAACAGCCCGCTGGCTTTCATCTGCTATCTGGATATATACACGGGGGGCAATGCTGTTCAACTGCTCTGTGGCTTTGTTAAGCAATGTTTTAATGGAATCTGTCCGGCCGGTAGAGCAGGGCATGGAAGAAACCTGGGCCCGGATAAGCGCAATATTCTTTTTGGCACTGTCTGTTTGCAGCAGGATAGCCGCGTACTCCTGTTGGGCCACTAGCTGTTTGCTCTTCGCCGCATCTATCGCTAACTCAGCCGCAGCCACCGCTTTTATAGCCGAATCCTTTTTTAACTGCGCCTCCTTCAGCTCCAGCGCCGCTGTCTTCGACTGGATATTCGATACGATGTTCTGGCCTATTACGCCGCCTAAGGCAATTACAACGGCTAAAGAGCTGGTCCAGAAATTTAGCTTTTTATACGCTGGCCGTTTGAGGTCGGCTACTTTTAAGGTTAGCTCTTCAACTTTTAGTTCCTGTTCTTTTAGTTTGAGCTGTGTTTCGTTGAGAGGGACGGGTTCGTGGGAGGTATTGTGGGATTGTTCCATTTTGGGGATGTATTTTATCGGTTATTTTAATAGGTGATTCGAGATGGTATACATCGCAGGTTCGACTCTTACTTTTAGATTCAGCTTTCACATAGTGCGTCCCAGTATCATTCAACCGCATATATACTCAGGCACATTATAGGTTTCTAACTTTTCAAGCTACCCCGATTTAATTATACTGCTTTTTCTGTTATCCAATTTCAAAACCATCCAGTATAACTACCGAGGTTGCAGGCTGTTGTTCATTTGTTTTTTAATAACCTTACCCACTAAGATGCCTTCGTCGCCGGTCCTTGGCATTCTCCTCTGATCCCCAATAGGGGGATAGCAGTAAGAATGCCTGTCTGTTTATCTGTGAAAGTACAGATTCTGTATTATCTGGGAAAAATTGGGCCAGTCAAAGTACAGCCAGAATAATGTTGGTTTAGCTATCCAGCTAAAAAGAAATTTAGAAATCAAAGATGATCTCTGACCCTATTACCATCAATAGATGCTACACTTCCTTAAAATACCAATGTCTCCAGTTCCTTCGCTTTTCTTTTTTGAACTATTGGAAATTCCTATCCCATAAAAAAGCCTGACAGTGTAATCCCATCAGGCCTATGCAAAGAAAAATTTCACCTCATTTTCCTTTCAAATGGATCACCCCATCCCAATCCTGCTCATAGCCTCCTACCTTTCCATTGATCTTTAGATTTTTCAAGAACACCTCCAGTCCTTGTTTCTTAAGCAATATACCGGTATATGGAATGTTTTCCAATGCATCATTTTCAAATCTGATCGTTACCCCATACAAGCGTTCTGCGACCTGACACACATCCACAAGCGGTTCCTGCTGGAAACGGTATATCCCCTGTAACCAGCTCAGTTCACCGCCGCCGTCAACGGCTTCTATCTCTATCCGTTCTGTCTGAGGATTCAGTACAGCCCTCTGACAAGGCGCCAGTTGTACACTGCCACGGTGCGTCATAGGTTGCTCTTTTACATCTGTTACCGCTACTTTACCGGAGATCAGCGACAACATAAACTGTTCATTATAGGTATTAATGTTAAATGCAGTACCCAGCACCTGTACATCTTTCTTTTTGGAATGTACAATAAAAGGTTGGTTTACATTGGGGGCAACGTTAAAGAATGCCTCCCCGTCTACAAATACTTCCCTTTTGGGTCCGGTGAAGGCAAAAGGGAATCGCAATATAGTGGCTGCATTGAGGTGCACAACAGAACCATCAGCCAGGGTGAGGCTATACATATTGCCGGCGGGCACCGTAAGGGTATTATCCCTGCCGGCATTGCTGTTACCCGCCTTGGCTGTAAAATATAACATGGAAGCATTAGTACGCAGGATGGCTGCATTGGCTGCAATAGTATCATCACCGGCATCCAGCCCCACTGCGCCGCCGCTGGCCAGTGTCAGAGTTACGCCTTTGATATGGGTAACTTTGGGCGTTATTTTTTCATAAAAGGGATAGTAGAGTGCAATAGCGCTAGTAGCTATGGTCACCAGAGCTGCGGCTGCAAAATTCAGGTAACGCCTGCGTTTGGGTAAGGTTGCCCGTGTTTCTTCCACGCTGCGGGGAATCTCCATATTTAAAAAGGTACGTACCTGAGTGGTATGTGCTGGCCTGGCATAATT
>JBCNOR010000404.1:0-5172 GCA_039593785.1 Niabella sp.
ACTGTATCCCACGGAAAACAGCTTTTTGCTGATCAACCAGCAGGCGGCCCACGAAAGAGTACTCTACCAGCAAATGTCCGGAGCTGTAGAAGGGAATCCGATTGCTACCCAAAGCAGTATGTTTCCGCCTACATTGGAAATGTCGCCCTCCGACGCAGTTATATTAAATGAACTGTTGCCGTATTTTAAGATCCTGGGCTTTCTTATTGAGCCCTTCGGAAATCATACATTTGTGATACAGGGTACGCCTGCCGACCTGGACACCGGCAATGAAAAGCAGATTGTAGACTTTACAATAGAACAATACAAGCATTTTAACACCGAAATAAAAATTTCCAACAGGGAAAAGCTGATTCGCTCCCTGGCAAGGCAAAGGGCCATAAAAACCGGCACCCGCCTTACTGAAAGAGAAATGAGACAATTATTGACAGATCTGTTTGACTGCACTCCTTTTAATATCGCACCGGATGGCAATCCAACCTACCTGGAGTTTAAGCAAGACCAGATTGAGCGGATGTTTGGAAAGTGATTTGTAAATTTCTTCTGAATGCTCTATTTTTATTAGCCGGCAGAATCCAATGAATAATAGGGTGATTGGCGATTCTATACTGCGCAGAAGCGAGATTTATTAGCCGGTTTTCCTAATAATATTAAAATATAATTGCTAATAATGATATCGATTTGGTAAAATCAATATATTAGCGGCGGTAACATAAGAATTAATAATGCAATACGAGATAAAGCAACACGATAAATTTAGCTACATAGAAGAGGGTGAAGGAGAACCGCTCGTGTTGTTGCATGGACTATTTGGGGCGCTGAGCAACTTCAAACCGCTGATTGATCACTTTAAACAATATAATAAAGTGGTGGTACCCATGCTGCCTTTACTGGATATGGATATTTTGCATACCAGTGTAAGCGGCCTGGCTAAATATGTACATCGTTTTATCGAAACAAGGGACTATAAGAATATTCACCTGCTGGGCAACTCCCTGGGCGGGCATGTTGGATTGGTATATTTGCTGAAGAATGAAAGTGACCGTGTAAAAACGGTTACCTTAACAGGCAGCTCAGGCCTTTTTGAAAGCGCTATGGGCGATAGCTATCCAAAACGAGGCGACCGGGAATACATCAGGAAGAAAACAGAATATACCTTTTACGATCCGGCGATGGCCACTGAAGAGTTGGTTGAAGAAGTATTTTCAATTACCAACAACCGTTTGAAAGTTATTAAGATTATAGCCCTGGCAAAAAGTGCTATCCGTAATAACCTGGAGAAAGAATTACAACAAATAAAGATTCCCGCATTACTCATCTGGGGGAAGAATGATAATATTACGCCACCATTTGTAGCAGAAGAATTTCACAAGCTGCTGCCCAATAGTGAACTGTATTTTATTGACAAGTGTGGCCATGCTCCTATGATGGAAGTTCCTGAAGAGTTCAACGAAATTTTATTTAATTTCTTAAAAAAACATTCCTCCATTGCAACAGAAGCCTGAAAATGGGAGTCTTAGTATAAACGAGGCAAAATGTTAGTTACCAATTTACCCTTTGAAAATCTTCCTCAGATCAAGTTATCTGACAAGGTTTATTATGTGCTCCGGCTCATGTACCAATACCAGGTGCAGGAACTGGCTGTTACCGAAGGAACAGAGTTTATTGGTATCATCAAAGAAGAAGCTTTGCTGAACGCCGATGAGAGCCAGGCGGTAAAAGACCTGCAACACTACCTGCTGAAAGTTTCGGTTAATGCCGGCGATCACTTGCTGAAAGCGGTTTCCCTGGCTGTAGCGTCTCATTTAAGCATTTTACCGGTTGTAGATAATGCGGGTAAATTGACCGGAATTATAGAAACCAGCCATTTACTGCAGGATATAGCAGATTTCCTGCAACTTAATGAGCCCGGCGCACTGCTGGTGCTGGAGGTGGACACGCGGCAATATTCCTTCTCCGAAATTTGCAGGCTGGTAGAAAGCAACGATGCCCAGATTACGCAGTTGAATACGTCGAGAGATCCGGAAACAGGTAAAATGCTCATTACCCTGAAAATAAACAAGCTGGAAATTTCAGATATTGTTGCCACTTTTCAACGGTACGAGTATCATGTTAAGCATTACTTTGGTGAAGAGCTATATACCAACGAGCTTAAAAGCAACTATGAAAACCTGATGAGCTACCTTAATGTTTAGTACGCCACCTAAATACAACCTGAACCTTTTGTGATGCAAGCATGCCTTGGTTAAAAAAATATGCATTGTGGCTACTTATTCTACTGGGCAACAGCCCGGCCGTTACTGCACAAACAGATAGCGCCACTTTGATCAAAGACTCTACAAAAAGGTCTCCATCACCGGTTGGCCCCAACGATTTCTGGCCCGATTCCATACCTATTCCCCCTGAAGAAAGCTCCTATATCATAAGACATATTTATATTGAAGGCAACAAAATAACCCGCAGGGCTATTATGTTGAGGGAGTTGCCTTTTAAGGAACAGGATGTAGTGAAAATTAAAGATATCCCGGACCTGTTTACACGTGGAAAAACACAGCTTCTCAATCTATCTCTCTTCCTTATTAAAGATTTCAGTATTGGTGTTGTGAATGTAGACGGACCTTACCTGGATGTTAAAATAAAAGTAAAAGAGCGGTGGTATTTATTACCGTTGCCTCATTTAAAACCGGTAGACCGTAACCTGAATGAATGGCTGTTTAAAAGAGGGGCCAGTGTGTCGCGCGTTGACTATGGCGTAAAGCTGATGTATGATAATGCCAGTGGTAATAACGATAAGCTGAGATTTTACTTTGTTACCGGCTATACCAAGCAGCTTCTGTTAAGCTACAATCGCCCTTATATTGATAAAAACATGAAGTGGGGATTGAACATGAGCTTGGCGCTGGGTAAAACGCATGAAATTAACCACATCACCATCAATAACCGGCAGGAATTTCATAATGAACGTGATGACTATCCTAAAAACTTTTTCGAAGGAATTGCGGAGTTTACCTACCGGCCCGCCTTCTTTACACGTCATTATTTTGGCTTAGGCTATAATACATTACGGGTATCAGATTCAGTAGTTATCAAGAATCCCAACTTTATGAATCACGGAGCATCCAGTGTAAAATATCCACGGGTTTACTATAAAATGGTTTACCAAAACCTGGATTATATCCCCTATCCTACCCGGGGCTATGCTGGAGAGTTTATGATCTCCAAACAGGGCTTTAACAGCAAAATGAATGTTTGGCAGCTAAGCGCCAAGGGACAGGGCAGCTGGCATATCAATGATAAAATGTTTTACAGTGTTTCCGCACTGGGCACCGTCAAGCTGCCGTTTAAGCAACCTTATATCAATTCCCAGTTGCTGGGTTATGGAGATATGACCTTGCGCGGTTATGAAAATTATGTGATTGATGGTGTTGCGGGCGGTATTTTAAACGCAACCCTCTCCAAACAATTAGCCAATTTCAGCATTAACCTGCCTATACTTAAAAAATATACTTCTACATTAATCCCCCTGAAGATTTACGGTAAAGTATATGGTAATACCGGATATGTACATAATCCGCAACGCTGGGGCAATAGCCTGCCCAACCGGATGCTTTATGGCGGAGGTTTTGGCCTGGACATATTTACAGACTACGATTTTACGCTGAAGCTGGAGTTCTCCTTTAACCAGTTAGGAGAAAACGGTCTATATTTACACAAGAAGACATTATACTAAGCAACATGAAGGTAGCCGTATACAGCCGTGGAATTGATGCAGAATCTTATGCAGACGTAAAAACATTTTTTGAGGAGTTAAAAAACTACCGACTCAAATACGTGGTTTACGGTCCCCTTTTTAATAGCCTGAGACCTCATTTAAATCTCTCCGATCATACACCCGTATTTAACAGTGCCGAGGAATTAGATAAGGATGTGGAATTCATTATTGGCCTGGGGGGCGATGGTACTTTACTGGATACCATTACGCTGATCAAAGACAAGCCCATTTCCATAATGGGCATCAACTTCGGCAGGCTGGGATTTTTATCCAGCATTGGCAGGGAAAATCTCACCCTGGCCATCAAAGCGCTGGCGTTAAGAACTTATATCAGTGAAAAACGCTCGCTGGTTCATGTGGATGCAGATATGCCTTTGTTTGGCGACATGCCTTTTGGTCTTAATGAATTTGCGATCCACAAAAGGGATACCGCATCGATGCTGAAGATCCATACTTTTATTAACGGCGAGCTTTTAAATACCTACTGGGCCGATGGGCTGATCGTTTCCACCCCCACAGGGTCAACCGGCTATTCTTTAAGTTGTGGCGGCCCGATTGTGTTCCCCGATTCAGAGAACTTTACCATTACACCGGTGGCGCCCCATCACCTGAATGTTAGATCGCTGGTCGTGAATGATAACAGCATCATTTCATTTGAAATTGAAAGCCGCTCCGATGAGATCATCTGCGCCCTTGATTCCCGGAAGGAGATCATCTCTAAAAACGTATCCCTGGCAGTACGCAAGGAAAAATTCTCTATTAACCTTTTACGGTTAAGCGAAAATAATTTCCTCCATACTATTCAAACCAAGCTGATCTGGGGACTCGACAGGCGGAACAATTAAACAGGTTCTACAGATCTGCTCTGCCTTCTTTGTGGTAGGATGAAACCATAAGGTGGGTGCTCCGTTTTCCTGCCATCTATCTTCCAGCTGCTCTACAATGAATCGCTATTTATTTTTTGCTACGATATCAATATGGAATTCTATAGAATCAGCCATGGTTTGATCCGCTAAAAGATCATAGAACTTCCCTGATTTATACCGTACCCCCCATTGGGTTCTATCGATAACCAGCCTGCTTTGGGCTTTAACCATTCCGTCCTTAACTTCCACCCTGGCCGGGAAAGTAACTGCATGTGTAACTCCTTTAATCGTCAGGTTGCCTGTAACTTTTATACCGTCATCATTCCCGGGCTCGGCCCGGGTAATGTCGATAGTTGAAACAGGGAACCGGTTCACTTCAAAAAAATCGGGATTTTTTAAGTGCTTAACCAATCCGTTATTGCGCCCGTGATTCTCGTCCTCAATGGTATTCATATCTATTTCAACCCTGCCTCCTGTAAGTTGACCATTTTGAATCAGCAATGCTCCTTTTGAGATATAGACATATCCGGTGTG
>JBCNOR010000405.1:0-5160 GCA_039593785.1 Niabella sp.
GTAACGGTCTTTTGAATCAATAACACCGTCATTATTGCGGTCTACATATTTTACATCACCAGGCTTGAGATCGGAAGCGCTCAGGCCAACCGGTAAAGCGGAAGTTTCTATCTCCTGCATAGACTGGAAATAGCCGTCGGTTTTAAGGCCGTAATAGGCATTGAACGGCACCCCGACGCGGGTAAGCTTGTCAATGTTATCAGCGGTATTGATTTGCTCAAATCCTTCAAATTTGGTGACCTTATTCCGGGAGTCGCCTATATTACCTGTTACACTATGAGCGAATGCACCCGTGTTAAAGCGGTAGCCAATGTTTAACTCCCAACCCTGGTTAATCATTTCGCCGGCATTAAATTCTTCAAGCTGAGTACCAAATGCAAGCGGTATCACAGGCTTTACCAAAATGTCTACGATTTTTTTATGAAAATAGTCTGCAGATATAGTTAGTTTATTGTGAAGGAATGAGGCATCTATTCCAATATTACTATTACGGGTAGACTCCCATCGCAGGTCTTCGTTACCATATTTGAAACCGGTTCCGGGCAGACTGGAATCGCCGACGACGTAGGTATGGGGAAAAAGTTCGTACCGCGTCATATACTTGTAGTTTCCTATGTCCTGGTTCCCAAGTACACCGTAACTGGCCCTGATTTTTAAATCGCCTACATTTTGTTTGTATGCTGCCATGAAAGATTCATTGCTTAAGCGCCAACCTACTGATGCAGACGGGAAAAAACCCCAACGATGTTGTTTTAGAAATTTTGATGAGCCATCATAACGGAAGTTTATCTCAGCAGTGTAGGTGTTGCTAAAAGAATATCCCAACCTTCCAAATACAGAGTTCAGGCTGGTTTGCACCGTGCGACCAGCATCAATTGAAGTATAGTTGTTATTGCGATCAGGGTCTAGCTTGGGCGTAGTAGGCGTTCCTAGTAATGAATCTGTATTCAAATAGGTTACCCGACTCTCCCTGCTTGTAAATGACTCATTGGATGCCCCTAAAAGTCCCGTTACACTATGTTTTCCAAAGGCCCTGGAATAGTCCAGCATTAATTGGTAGTTCATCAGGTTTGCCTTCCTGTTGTAATCGGATGTTTGTCTTAGTGGATTCATTGTCAACGAAGGCGTTTCTGCATCTGCACTGGCATAAAGCGGAAACTCCATTCTGCGGCTAAGCTGTGTGTTGCTGTAAACATCAGCGCCTACTACTCCTTTCAGCTTTAACCCGGCGAATAGCTTCAGCTCTGCATTAATATTAGCGTTGATGTAGTCATTCTTATCATTAATAAATCCGCCTTGTCTCAATTCACCCAGGGGGTTCTGATCCGTCAGCGCATTATTTACCAGGTATTTTCCGTTCTCTGCCTGCATACGATAATAGTAGTAGGGGGGAATACGACTGGAGTTAATAATAGCATTGCCCGCTGTGGTGTTACTCGAATTGTTCCGGGTGTATGCAAGAATAGAAGTGATTTTAAGCGGACCCAGCTCGGTTGTTATATTTGAGCGCAGGTTGTAACGTGTGATGCCATAATTGCCAATAAAATTACTTCCCTGGTCGAAGAATCCTCCCGAGAACATATAGGTGGTATTCTGGCTTCCGCCCGATACGCGCAGGTTGTAGGTTTGCTGCAATGCCGCCTGCAGTATCTGGTAAAAATTCCATTCTTCTTCATTCCGGTGCTGATATAGATCCTGTATCTGATCGGGGGTAAATTCAGGGGAAGAACCTATATTCGTCAAAGCCAGGTTTTTTAATGTTGCATTCTGATAACCCTGTACCGGTGCAAATAATATCTTAGGGTCTTGCCAGCCCATCTGTCCATTTAAGCTTACTGTAGGTTTTTGATTTTTATTACCCCTCTTGGTAGTGACTAATATCACTCCATTTGCCGACCTGGATCCATAAATGGCAGATGTACCCGCATCTTTTAAAACCGAAACGCTTTGTATATCGGTTGGATTGAGCTGGTTCAGGCTGGCTCCATCGGTAATAAGGCCGTCAATTACAATCAGTGGTGCATTACTATTCATAGTAGAAATACCCCGTACGTTGATGTTCATATCATTCCCGTTCGGGTTCATGCTTCTTTGTTGTATCACCAGGCTGGGCGCCGCACCCTGCAATGCCTGTGTAACATTACCTACCGGGCGGTCTTCAAATTGGGAGGCTTTGATCTGGTCAACAGCTCCGGTTACATCTTTCCTGGTAGTGGTTCCGTAACCGATCACGATTACATCTTCGAGTTGCTGGGTGGCTGCGGTAAGTAGTACGGGCCCCAGGTCGTTGGCTGTAATGGCCATTTCCCTTTCATTATAACCTACCATAGAAATAATGAGTATAGCATTTTTACTGGCTACATTTAGGATGAAACTGCCGTCCGTGCGCGTGGTTGTACCATTGCTGGTCCCTTTCTCCACTACACTGGCGCCGGCAACCGGGGTTCCTGTCGAGTCGATGACTTTTCCCCTTACTTCATACTGTGTTTTATCCATTACACTACCCTGTGTAATAGCTACCAGGTTTTTGTTGACTTTTTTGTAAGTGAATCCTGTATTATCCAGTAGCTGGCTCATAACCTTTTCGATAGAAGCGTCTTTTACATCAAGACTTACTCTATACCGGCTTAAGGCCACGCTATCGCTGTACACAAACCGGTAGGAGTAGTTGGCTTCTATTGTTTTCAGCACCTGGGAAAAAGACTTGTTGTTAACCCGCATACTGATCAGGTCCTGAGCCGTTCCCCTAAAGGCAATGGACTGAAAAGAAGTTAATAGGATAATGATAAGAGAACATTTCATTAGCAGCAGATATTTAATAAGACAATACCGCTCCCCCCGCATGGCAAGGCGATCATTTTTTTTCATACTTTCGTTATCTGTTTTAGATGATGGTTTTTATTGCTTCTCAGGCAAGTTGAACTGTCGTTTTACGGCGGAAAATGTTCCAGCATTTTCTGCCATTTTTTTATAGTTGCTTTATTAAGTCATGTGTATCGTTTAAGGTGAAGGATTTATTTATATATTTTTAAATGATTTCCGTCGATAGTATACCTGAAGCCGGTAGCCAGTTTAAGAGATTCCATTACATCGTTAAGGCTTTCGTTTTCATAAATCCCGCTGATCTTTCTTGTTAAGATTGAAGAATCCTTAACCGCAATGGTTACACCATACCAACGCTCCAGCTCGGGAAAAACCTCGCTATACCTGGCCTGGTCAAAGGCCAGTTTGTTTTTCGTCCAGTCAGTTTCAAGTATACTCGAATCTTCGGCATTCGTCTTGATGGTCATAACGGAAATATCCGGGACCGGCATCTCATCTGCTTTTAACGGCACAAGATGACCCGGATCGTTGTTGACCACTATTTTTTCATGGGGTTTCAACACCACCAGGTTGCGTTCATTTCTTTTGTTCAGTATTACTTCCACCGATCCTTCGAGTAAAGTAGTTTGTGTGTTTTTCTCATTGTGGTAGGCCCTTACGTTAAAAACGGTTCCCAACACCTTTATGTCCATCGCATTGGTATGAACAATAAAAGGGTGTTGCGCATCTTTTGCTACTTCAAAAAAAGCTTCGCCTTCCAGGGTTACTTCTCTTACCTGCTTGCCAAAAGACTGATTGTAACTCAACCGCGTGTCTGAATTGAGCAATACCCTGGTGCCATCCGGTAATACCAGGTTCGATTTGGAACCTTTTTTGGTAGTAAGGATATTTTTAGAATGATCTACCGGGGCGTTTTGAGTAAGTTGCATGTATAGGGCAATACTTCCCAGAGCTACAACTAATATTGCCGCAACAGCCCGGGCAATGTTCCGGAAGCGGACTTTAGGTTTTGCAATGGGGGTACTTGCATTTTCTTCCAGCCTGATTTGTTCATGTACTTTCTGAAGGCGTTTGGTAATATAGGTTGGTTCAAAACGTTCATGTTGCCGGAAGTGACCTTTCAGTATTTTATCTAACAGATCTGCTAAATGACTATCATCCGGATTTTCTTTCAAATGCTCATTAAGCTCCCTGGATTCAGGTAAAGTGATCATGCCTGACTCCCTTTTTGTAAGCAACTCAATAAGTCTGTTTCTGTCCATTTTTAACCGCTATATTATTATAAGTCGGTTTTAAAATGATCATACCCCTAAAAGTCGCAAAAAAAAATTATGCTTTTTTTCGTAAAAGATGCTCCGCCATGTCCGGAAGCATTTGTTGAATAGAAATGGTAAGCCTTTTAATAGCAATGGCCATCTGGCTTTCAACTGTTTTGACAGACAGTTGCAGGAGTTGTGCTACTTCGTCATATTTAAGACCTTCTTCTTTTATTAATCTGAAGATCAACCTGCATTTGGGGGGCAGCTGGTTAATGGCCTCATTGATCTGCGCGATGTTCTCATTGCTGATATAATCAGACTCAGGGCTGGAGTAGGTTAATTCGGCATCGTCCGGGTAATCTTCGTAAAAGACGGTATTTTGCTTTTTTAAGGCGCTAAGCGCTGTGTACTTGACCGCTGTATAAATATAATGGGAAGGGCTCTTAATGGATACCATGGTTTTCCTGTTCTGCCACAACTTTACAAATACGTCTTCCACCACCTCCTCCGCCTGTTGCCGCCCTTTCAAAATATTAGATGCGAAAGAAACCAGCCCGGGGAAATAGAAATGAAACAGCTCATCAAATGCAGTCTGATCATCATGCTCTGCAATGAGTAACAGCAGGTATCGTTTGCGATCTTCATTCATAAGTAATGAAAATAAGTGTGACAAAAAAGCGAATCGTTATACAGGCAAAGCCTGTCGTTTTGAAGATTATTTTATTTTCTTCCCGTCAAATATATATCTTTATCGCAAAAACGATTTTGCCTTTTCGATATTTTTTTTAAATTTGGCCTTATATCGTTGATGATTGCTGGAGACTGATTACTCATTCCTCTATTAAAATGCCATGTTCGGAAAAAGAAGATTGATTTTACTAACAACTGGTCTGTTAATAACCGCTATTGGTTTCGGGCAAACGGGTAAGAAAAGCCTTACCAGTTATGTAAACACTTTTATGGGCACTACCACTTTGTGGGATAGTGCCGATTTGGGATACAAACCTACCCGGAGGGCATGGGGTGGCGAAACTTATCCGGGGGCAACCTTGCCCAATTCAATGGTGCAGGTAACACC
>JBCNOR010000406.1:0-5103 GCA_039593785.1 Niabella sp.
AGTGGTCCGACGGCCAGCCGGTGACGGCTCAGGACTTCGTCTTTGCCTTCCAGCGCCTGATGGACCCGAAGACCGCCGCCCAGTACGCCTATCTTCAGTACACGATCAAGAACGCGGAAAAGATTATATGGTATGACGGGCTCTCTCAACATGGCTGATTTGGCTATTAAAATGCACGACGTTCAGAACCGCTCCCTGGTAGGCATTACTTCGGTTTTTTTCATTCTGGGTTTTGGTATTAAATCAGCCGTGTTCCCTTTGTATTTCTGGCTGCCTTCTTCCTACCATACGCCACCTTCCGCAGTAGCGGCAACTTTTGGAGGCCTGCTTACCAAAGTAGGTATTTATGCCATCCTGCGTGTAAACAGCCTGATATTTATTCCCGATGATTTTACCCGCAACCTGTTAATGGTTATTGCGGTGCTTACCATATTGACCGGCACTTTCGGAGCGCTTAATAAGACCAATATCCGCCGGTTATTCTCCTATCTTATTGTTTGCCATATTGGATTTATGGTGGGAGGTATTGCCATGTTCAGCAAACTGGCGTTAATGGGTACCTTATTTTACCTTATACACGACATCATGGTTAAAACCAATATGTTCCTGATATCGGGAGTTATTATGCAGTTGAGGGGTGTTGTTACGATGGAAAAGCTGGGAGGATTGTATAAAGAATACCCCAAAATATCCCTGTTGATTGCTATCGTATTATTATCACTGGTAGGTATTCCTCCATTATCGGGCTTCTGGCCCAAAGTATACCTGTTCAGGGAGGCATTTAATGAACACCAGTATTTTTTTGCAGGTGCGCTGATCATTGGTAGCCTCGCAACATTATATGTAATTGCCAGATTATGGGCAGAAGTATTCTGGAAGGAAGTGCCGGCAGATGTAGTTCTTGACAATAAATTTGAGCCAATGCCTTTATCCAGGAAAGTGCTCTTGATTGCTCCCATAGCGATACTGGGTATAGTTTCTGTTTATATCGGGTTAAATGCCGAAGTAATTATACAGGTTGCAGACAGGATTGCAACAGAGCTGCTGGATACCAGCTCTTATATCAATGCAGTTTTTAAAAATTAAAACGGGAAACGTATGATTAAGAATTTTCTAATGAACCTTTTGCTGTCCTTTTTGTGGGTAGCCCTTACAGGTTCGTTGTCTTACTCAGGCTTCGTGTTTGGCTTTATACTGGGCTTTTTTGTGCTGTGGATCATGAATAAGAACGAAGAGGATCGCAGGTACTTTTACCGGATACCCAAGATATTCAGCTTTGCCTTTTATTTTTTGTACCAGATGCTCAAAGCCAATGTACAGGTAGCTTATGATGTGATCACGCCCAAATACTTTTTCAGGCCGGGCGTAGTGCGTTATCCTATGAGCGCCCGGTCTGATTTTGAGATCAATGTACTCTCCACATTCATCTCTTTAACCCCCGGCACATTGATCCTGGATGTAAGTGAGGATAAAAAAGCATTATATATACATGCCATGTATCTTAAGAGCCCTGAAGCTTTTGTCAGGCAGCTCAAAGAAGGTATGGAAAAAAGATTATTAGAAATTTTAAGATGACATTAGCCAACTACTTTGATTTCGTCATTCTCCCCATACTCACCTTATCGGTGGTATTGGTTTTTATCCGGCTGTTTAAAGGTCCTGCAATAGTAGACCGTGTAATAGCTTTGGACCTCATCATTACGATCGGCATTGGTATTATTACCGTTTACAGTATCAGGCAAAATCAAAAAATACTATTAGATGTAGCCATTATACTGGCACTTATTGCATTCCTGGGCACTATTGCCTTTTCTTATTACATAGAAAAACAAAAAGATGATTAATATAATTTTAGCTATACTCAGCACCCTGGGTGCATTAGCCATTTTATTCGCATCCATTGGTATTTTAAGAATGCCCGACTTTTACCTGCGTTTGTCGGTTACAGTGAAGGCCTCCAGCCTGGGCGTGGGGCTTCTATTGATTTGCGCCGCTATTATGTTTCCCGGAGATGTGTCGGTAACCACGAAAGCTATCGCTATTATTTTTTTCCTCATCATAACTGCGCCTATTGCGGCACATATGATTGGCCGGACCGCCTACTTTATAGGTACCCCATTATGGAAGGGCACTGTGGTTGACGAGCTAGACGGTATGTACAATAAGGAAACCCATGAGTTGCAAAGTGATCCCCGGCAGGCAATAGATAAATCTACCTCTACGGTTGACGACCAGATAGCAGATACAGAAGATGAAACCAAATAATCCACTGGTACAAAAGAAGAATGGTAAGCCTTAGCTTACCATTGCCTGATATTTTTTCCAGTTATCACCGATCATCCAGAGATTGATGAGGAAAAGCACGCCTGCTATAAGCAGTCCTGAAGGCATAAAAGTTGCATTGTGACAAAGTATACCAACCATTACCGGTAATATCATAATGGCACCCAGCGCCCTGGTTTTAGGAAAAAGGATCAATATTCCGGCAACCAACTCGATAACACCTGTCAGCGGTGTTAACCAACTTAAAGTACCGAATGCCTCGAACACGGGTTTCATTTCCGGTGTCATTTCGGGCATCGGCATATAATGCAGGAACTTATCTAAACCGGCATTAATAAACATTAATGCAAAAAGCACGAAAAAGATTGTTTTTACGATTTTCATTAGTCTGATTTTTAGAGTGATTATTCGTTTAGAGATTAATAGTAAAGCTAAAATTTTGTTCTAATTTTCCGAAACATATTTCAGGGCTGTTTCACCGTTGGCAAATCTCCGGGTTTCGATTAACCTGAGCTTTCGCTGGTTCACCCCATTTTTGAAAAGAGGAACACCGGAACCAAAAATGACCGGGTTTACAAAGATCCAGTACACATCAATCAGGTCCTGCTCCATCAGTTGCCCTCCCACATTGGTGCTACCAAAAATAACAATAGGATTTCCCTTTTGTCCCTTAGCCTGCCGAACATATTGCACCAGGTTATTATGAACAAAATGTATATTGCCTTTACAAGGATCTGACGGCGTTCGGGTGGCTACTAATTGGGTGGCGCCATTATACCAATCTGAGTATTTTTTCTCAGCCCTGGTAGCGCCGGGCTGATTACCGGCATCAGGCCAAAAAGAATGTAAAAGTTCATGTGTTATCCGTCCTGATAAAATGGTATCAGCTTCTTTGCATATCTCACCTACGAAGTCAAGATTATCTTCTCCCGATTCAAAATCATCGAGTTTCCCTTCTTTATTAGCTACATACCCATCTAATGAAGTATGTGCAATCCATATAATTTTCCTCATTGTTGTTCCACATAATTTTTAAACCTGTTCAGCACCGACTGGCAAAATTCTTTCTGCAGTTCAATAGCTGTATGTAATTCGGGCTCAAAGCGTTCCCTTACAATCGTATTACTATCTATCTGCTGAAATTCAATCCAGGACTGCCTTCCGTCGTTTAAGGTATAAGTAATCATTTCAAAGGGGATTACCTCATTATAAATACCCGTATGTTCAAACCCCTCACTTCCATCCTTTTTCTCCATATAAAATCTAAACCGTCCGCCTGTTGTTACATCATTCTCCGCTACAGGGCAATGCCAATCATCGAAGGGTACATTCCATTGCATAATATGCTTCGCGTGCGTCCAGTATTCCCAAACCTCCGTTACCGGCCGGTTTATTAAAACCAATGCAACCAAACTTTTATGCCCCATAGTTTATATCATTGAGTGAAGACCAATAGTGTTACCCTCGCTATCCTGCACAGTTGAGCAAAATCCATACGCACCAATAGACATTTTAGATTGAATTACTTTGCCTCCGGCAGCTTCAACACGGCTTTCTTCTATCGCGCAATCTTCGCACCCGAAATAAATGGTTACGTTATTCCCGCCGGCTTTCATGCCTTCCATCTTCACCAGGGTACCGGATGTTCCAAATCCTTCCATATTGCCGGGTAAAGAACGCATGTCCATAGACTGGTCAGTAGGGTCAGACATTTGCTCCAGCTTCACATTGAGCAGGGTTTTATAAAACCGGGCAGCCCGGTTCATATCATCTACATAAATTTCAAACCATACAACCGGGTTTCCTTTTTTGCTTTCCATTGTTGAATATTTTAAGTGATTATTAATTCAATAAATGAGTCCGGATATTCCTGATCTGGTTCGCATGCCGCTGTGTATGCACCTGCACAAAGCGCAGCCATTCGTAGCGGGTCAGGTATCCCATAAAGGGGAATTCCATATCCAAACATATTTGCGACAATTCCCTGTCATTTATAGTTTTTGTAAGAAGTATTTTATTAGCTTTTATTTTTTCAAGCAGCTCTTCTTTCTGATGTGGCGGCAGGTGTGGTGTGACAGCAGGATCGGCTTTTGCTTTTTGGCTCATATCAAGAAATATGGCTTTTAGCGCTTCTTCATTTTCATCATAGGCCCGCTCTGCTTCTTTTACATGACTATCGGGTATACCGCTACTACAAATGGCAATATGCTCAGCCACCTGGCCAATGGTCCAGCTATCTTCAAAGGGCACCCGGTTAAAAAAGTCCTGGGGTATTTCATTAAGGACATCAATCACTTCATTAAAAACCTTGCTGATGTCCTGGCTTAATTGTGCTTTTTCCATAATTGAATAATTTTTAAAGGTTCAACCGTTATTCAAAAATAGTATCACATAAAGGCACAGGCACTTGCCATTTGGCAAGTAATCCAATAGCACCTTTGTAAAAAAGAAATACTTGCCATATGACAAGTAGATGAGTAAATAACCATTAATGGACAGAAGATATTTCCGGCTTATTACCCGGCGGGGTAGGTAGCTACTTCTTTCCTGATCCTGCTTAACGAAGTATCGGTAACACCCAGGTAAGAAGCGATTTGCTTTAAAGGCACATTCTGTATGATCTGCGGCTTGGCCTTCAATAATTTCAGATAACGATTGGTGGCGGTTTCCTGTACCATATCGAGCGACCGTTGCTTAATGGCAAAAAGCTGGCTGGTAAACCAAAGGCGCCCCCAGTCTACATAAGCGGGTAACGCCGCCGGCCTTGCGATCTCCGAGCGCTTCGGCACCCAGATCCGCGGCACCGACGTGGCCATCCGC